>JAOAPW010000435.1 GCA_025463105.1 Candidatus Acidiferrum typicum
GTGATTTACTTGCGGGGAGCCACGCCGGATACTGTCAAAACGCGACGTTACTGTCAATGGTAAATGGGTCCTATTTTGCACATATAAAGAAAAGCGATGCCCAGTCCGGGAATCCAGCCTGTGGAAAAAGAATTCCAATATTGAGATTTTCCGAGCAATGTCAATGTTTTCAGCAATATAGGCTCGAGCAGCTTTTGAGCCTTTGATGGCAGCCCAGGTGCTTCTTAGGGGGAGTACTAGCCTAGAGGTACCAGTTTCTGGGCACTGGGAAATTGTTTTCCCACACCTTATGCTTCAGAGAGAAAGAATGCGCTTAACCCCCGCTGAGCGCCGGCGTTCTCCACGGATTCATGTTCAGATTCCAATGTTCGTTCGAGGCGTAGACGCTGCCGGAGCGGAATTTCTCGACCTTACCAAGACTCTCGATATCAGTGCTACGGGAGCATTCCTGGCGAGTCCACGGTTGCTACGTTCCGATCAAATCTTGAACCTGACGATCCCTGCTCCGCCGTCGCCCGCTTCGACACTGCCAGCTGAAACTCCGCCTATCCAGGCGCGAGTCCGCCGACATCGCAATGCAGGCGGCGTACATCTATTAGGAGTGGAGTTTCTCAAGGCCTTGGACTGAAAGCTCATTAAGGACAGTCCAGGCAGTCGAGGAACCGACGGTAATAATATGGCCGGAAAGAGTATGCAATTGTTTGCATTCCCTCTCCCCAGTGACAATTCCCACATTGATTCAGGCAATTGCTACTCATTTAGCATCAACACTTTACCGTTTGTTTCGTGATCCGTTATCGGATGTGCGGATTGATGGAAGGTATCGTGCACTATCTTTTTATTTGTACAACCTTGACTTCCCCATTCCCCCGTTGGGGCGATCTGGAGTTTTCACGGAATTATTGATGCCTCAACCTGATGACAGCAGCGCGACCCGCTTATCGACCGAGGATGCCTTCCTTGAGTTGTTGACCGACACGCTTGACTCGATGGAGCGTCCCGCGCGCGGACAATTTCTTGAGAAGTTTTTTAAGTCCATTGCACATGTGGATCTGAACGAAGCACGGAGCCTCGACATCTGGGACCAGGTTCTGGCACGCAAACGCGAACTCTCTGAACAATCCGGCAAAAAAGTAGCCTTGCAAACGGCATTGGTGGACGTGCTGTCTTCCGCCAGTCTTTTGCGGCTGCCCATCCTGATGGAATATGAAGAACTTCGAAAGCTGCAGATTAATGCCGCGACTGATCCGTTAACAGGCCTCTATAACAGGCGGTTTTTCGACGATTATTTCGAGAAGGAACTGAACCGCTCCCATCGATATTCTCATCATCTCGCACTGGTCGTTTTCGACTTGCATCGCTTCAAGGAAGTGAACGACCGCTATGGACATCCGCAAGGGGATATCCTGCTTCAAATGGCGGCAACCACGCTTCGAAAATCCATGCGTACTTCGGACTACGCATTCCGGATCGGTGGTGACGAATTCGCACTCTTGCTGCCGCAATCCGATACGGAGCAAGCCACCGCCATGAGTCGTCGTTTGCGTGCGGCCTATGAGGCGACAATCGAACCTCTGCATTTAGGTATGTCTCTTGGTTTGGATTACGGATTGGCGGTTTACCCGGATGATGGTGAACAACAGGAAGTTCTAATCCGCGTTGCCGACGAGCGTCTGTACCAGTTGAAAAACGCGACGCAGACTTCTTCTCCGGCCACCGCGGTTCCACCGAAAACACGACCCGTCGCCACGCCCGTACAGCAGGTTGCTCCTGTTCCCGGTTCCGAACCGCTGCCCTCTGAAGCATCCAAGCCGGCTTTGGAGCGCCGGCGATGGGAGCGCGTCTCTCTGGCAGGCACACGCGCTAACGCCCTCATTGGAGAGGGAGTGGAGAGCACTGCTCGCGTGCTGGACCTGGGCTACGGTGGAGTGGCTCTGGAAACAGCACACCCGGAGGCACTCGCGGAATCATTTATCGCCGTGCTTCATGTGCCGATTTTGCCGCCCGTTCGTGTCAATTTGCGCCGCATCTATATGGGGGGTATGACTGCCGGCAATTCGCGCGTTGGCTGTTCGTTTGTCACTTGAGCGTGGAAGCCGCCGGCGCGAGCGTTCCGTCGCGCTCCCTTCAAGGGGAATCAGGCTTCATTCGGCGATCGTGTGCAACCGCTCATCGTAAGGGCTGCCCAGCAAGGGATCGATCTGCTCGCGGAACTTCTTGGTGTGCGGAGCGGCTTCGTGTGCATCGAGTGCCTGTCGATTCTCCCAAACCTCGACCACGGAAAAATGGTTAATGCGCGAAATTTGAATGTAGGCTTCCACGCGTACAGCTCCCTTGTCTTTTCGGCTCTCCTCCACATATTGTTTGAGTAATTTCGTGCCGGCGGCGGCCTCCGTAGGCACTACGTCCACATGCGTGACGACGTAAATTTTTTCGCGGCCTCCGGACTCCTGCGCGCGTGCGCTTCCCGCAAGTCCGAGTAAGGCAAAAAGCACGATCGCACATACCTGAGACCGATGACGAATCGAATGCACGCCAGTATTCAAGGACATTCCTTGCCTCCCCGTATTTTGGTAGAACAGGCACTCCCGCCTGTCCGCGCGTTGCGTGGCAATACCAAAGTGGACGGACAAGAGTGTCTGTCCCACCCAAGCTTGGCAAGAATGCCCGTAATCGCGTATGATTGCAAATGTCCGCTGACCAAGCGACGCGGTTGTAGGCCCGGCATCTTGCCGGGGGCTGCGCAGACCGGCCAGACGGCAGGAGCCCTTCATGAAACCCAACATTCATCCGGACTATCATTCTGTAACCGTGCACTGCGCCTGCGGGCACACGTTCCCGACTCGCTCCACGATTAAAGGCGCATTGCTGCGCGTGGAAATTTGTTCCAACTGCCATCCCTTCTTCACCGGCAAGCAGAAGCTGCTGGATACGGCAGGCCGCGTCGAGCGTTTCACGAAGAAATACGAGAAGGCTGCCGAGGCGCAAAAAGCGATCAAGGAAGCCAACAAGAAAAAGTAGCCCTGTCTACACCAGCATTTGCTACTCACACGTCGCGCGGCGGTGTAGAATGCCGCGCGACAAATTTTTTTGACAGGCTCCAGCTTTTGGCGGTTATAGCACAGGCTTCAGCCTGTGAGCCTTTCGCTTAACGTGGCACAAATCAAAAACACACAGGCTGAAGCCTGTGCTACTGAGGACTTCAAGGAGTCCCTGCGAGCGGAGTCAGCATTTTAATTTTGACGGCTCCCCTTCCGGATTGTCCGGGCGTTATTCTAGCGGGCCCTAAGTAAAGCGCCCGCACGTTATTCTGGTGGGCTTCAAGTAAAGCCCGCACAATATTTAGACGGGTTTAAAGTAAAACCCGCACCCTATGGCATCTCACCCGATGACTTCTCCGCAGCCGGACAGCGTGCAATTTGAAGCTGCCGCGCCACGTGTCACACTGCGAAATCACTTCGCGCATCCTTACGATTCGGCAATCGCCGCGGCGCGCACCTGTTACGCGCCTCGCATCATCGGACCGGAAGAAGTCACCGACAAGCAGCGGCTGCAAATCGGCGCGGCCACGTTTTTTGGCGGCCACCACACCGTTTATCAGCATGCACATTTTGAATTTGGATTGGAAAACGTCAGCCGGCAATTTGTCTGGTCATTCCTGCACGCGCATCCATTCTATAACTCCGAACAGCAGAGCCAGCGGTATGTGCGCCTGACGCACGCGCTCGCCTACCTGCCGCCCGAGACGCCCGGCTTCGGCGCCGCCGAGCGCGAAATTTACGAACGCGCCGTCGCGAGGGCCTGGGGATATTACCGTGAGCTCACGACGCTCCTGCAGGGCGATGCGCGCGAAATACTGAGCGACATCTGGCACATCGGCCCGATCTCACATCCCAAGCGCGTTCAAAAAGTGGACCGGCAAGCGGAAAAACGCGCCATTGAAGTCGCGCGGTACGTGCTGCCTGTCGCGGCCGCGACAACCATGGTGCATACGCTTAGCGGCATCGTGCTACATAGGCTGTGGCGCATGGCAGCGGCATCGGATACGCCAACCGAAGCGCGAGCCGTAATTGGAGAGATGGTCTCTCGTGTGCGCGAGATCGATCCACAGTTTTTCGACCGCTTCGGCAACGCTCCGATGGACCAGGAAGACATGCCGGAATGGTCGCAGCTCTCGGGGCGTGCGGCTGACGCTGCGGAGCTTTTACCTGGGAACGCCAATCTCCCGATTGGCGTCTCTCAAACCGCCAATCGGGAGATTGGCGTTCCCGGGGCGGAAACATTCGCGCGAGAATTTGACGCTCGCCTTGCCGGCCGCGTCTCGTTACTGACGGATTTTTCGCCGCAGTCGCCGCGCGTCGTTGCCGATGCGTATCGCGCCGTGCTGGGCCTCACTGAAAGCGCGTGCTCTGATGCGGAGGCTATCGACCGGCTGCTGAATCCGGCGCGCAACGCGTATCGCCTGGAGACACTCAACGTCGGCGTGCACGCGCCGATCATGCGCGCTCTGCAGCATGCTAATTTCACGTTCGCAAAAAAGATCAGCCACACGGCCGATAGCCAGGACCAGCGTCATCGCATGGTGCCCGGGTCGCGCCCGCTCCTTGTTCTGACGGATACGCGCGCCCCTGATTTCCTTACGCCCATGCTCATTGCCGGCAACGCGCGCGCCCGCGAGGTATACGAACGCGCTATGGCCGACGCATGGTCGGCGAAAAATGAGTTGCTCGATCGCGGCGTTCCGCGAGAAATCGCGCTTTACTTGTTGCCGAATGCCAAAGCGATTCGCCTGGTCGAGTCCGGCTCGCTCCTGCACCTGCTGCACAAATGGACCATGCGCACGTGCTTTAACGCGCAGGAAGAAATTTATCAGGCCTCGATGGAAGAGGTTGAGCAAGTTCGCGCCGTGCTTCCAGCATTTGGCCGCTATCTCGGGCCGCCCTGCTACATCCGCGCCGGCGTGGCCTCTCCCATCTGCACCGAAGGTTCGCACTTCTGCGGCATAAAAGTCTGGCAGGAATTTCCCAAGATCGAGCGGCGCATCTGATGAACTCTCTGCTCGCATGTTGCGAACAAAAACAAAACATCGCCATTGCGACCCCGACAGGGCCGGGGCGAGGAATCTCTCTTGGGCTGTGAACCAAGAGTGATTCCTCGCTTTGCTCGGAATGACACGGGAAGTTGCTCCTTCCGCACACGACGACGTCCGCAATGACCAGCCGCGGCAGTCTCGCTTATTATCTCGCCTCATGGGTTTGCGGCTGTTCTTTCATGGCGCTTGCCTTCTGGATGGAGCTCCAATTTTCACGCAGCGCTTCGTTGCAGGGAACATTTCAGGGCGTCAGTTTGTTGGGATTCTGCTTCTTCGGGCTTTTTTTCGGGGCCGTGCCATCTCTTTTGTTCGCGTGGATATTGCGCCGGTTGCTGAAATTTTTCCAAGCAGGAGGATTGTGGCTTTGGATCTTAGCGGGTGCGGGGATTGCGTTCTCGCTCGTTTGGTGTCTGGTCGCTCTCGGCCAACTCCTTCGAGATCCGCGCTCCCTCCCTTATTCCGCATTGCCTGTCTGGCCGTTTTTGGTCGTTGGACCGCTGGCGCTATCCGAGGGTCGTCTTTGGATCACGCTGCC
>JAOAPW010000197.1 GCA_025463105.1 Candidatus Acidiferrum typicum
TACTCCGAGGAAGAATTCACCCGCCGGATGCGGGGCGCGGCAGCTCCGTCACGCTCGAGCGGTGTCACACCTAGCAGAACGCGTTCCACTGCGCAGCCTCGCCTGGGGCGCTCGGCTGGCGCGGGCAATCCTCTCATCGGCCAACGTGTCCGTCACGCCACCTACGGCGCGGGCACCATCATTGGCGTTGAAGGCGATGGCGACGACCGCAAATTTACCGTCCGCTTCTCCGATCATGGAACCAAAAAGCTCATGGAAAGATACGCGAATCTCAGCTGGGCTTGACCGCCACCGATATGCCGGGGAGAGAGTCTTTGCGCACACTCGCGCGCCTCGGGCAATACCCGGAGTTGCGGAGAGACGCCCCGCAAGGTAGAGTCTCCTCGTTCCTCGATTCAGCATCACGTTGGGATGGTGCCGAGTGGATTCAGGGCTGTTCCGCGTCAAGAACATCGACAAACTGATCTCCGACGCGGACGAGCCTGAGCGGCGATTGAAAAAGTCGCTTGGCTGGCTGAGCCTCACTTCCCTCGGAATCGGCGCCGTCATCGGTTCCGGAATTTTTACCGTCGTCGGCACCGCCATCGCGGGCCAGAAGCTGCAGGTTTCCTCCATCCTGAACGCTCCTCTTCTCGAATACCTGATTTACCACTCTCCTTCGTTCGGCCGTCCTGGCGCGGGGCCTGCGATCGCGATTTCGTTCATGCTTGTCGCGGTTGTCTGCGGCTTTGCCGCGCTGTGCTATGCCGAACTCGCCGCCATGATTCCGATTGCCGGCAGCGCCTACACCTATACGTACGCGACCATGGGCGAACTCATCGCTTGGATCATCGGCTGGGACCTCATTCTCGAATATGCCGTCAGCAATATGGCCGTGAGCGTCGGATTTTCGGCGCACATCGTTGGCCTTCTTGACTGGTTCGGCGTTCATCCTAACCCGCGCTGGATTTCGCCTGCATACCTTCCCAGCGGCATGAGCGATTTTTCCGGGAATGAGATTTATCCGCCTGGCTGGCACTTCGGCTTCAACTGGCCGGCGTTCCTGATCGTGATGCTGCTCACTGTTATTCTGGTGCGAGGGATTCGCGAATCCGCCGAAACCAATAATGTGATGGTCCTGCTCAAAATTGTGGCCATCGTGGTATTCGTCGGCTTCGGCGCGAGTTTCATTCACCCGGCGAATTGGCATCCGTTCGCTCCGAACGGCTGGCCCGGCATCCTTACCGGCGGCTCCATTATTTTTTTCACTTACATTGGTTTTGATTCGGTCTCCACCGCTGCAGAGGAAACCAGGAATCCTCAGCGCGATCTCCCCATCGGAATTATTGCCACGCTGGTGATTTGCACGATTCTGTATATCTCCGTTGTGGTGGTGCTCACCGGCCTGGTTCCCTGGCAAACGCTTCTGGATGATGCGGCTCCCGTGGTCAACACATTGAAGCGTCTCAATCTACGCTCGATTCGCCTGATCGTGCTTTGTGGTGCGTTGCTGGGAATGATCTCTTCCCTGCTCGTCTTCCAACTGGGCCAGGCGCGTGTATGGTTTGCGATGTCCCGCGATGGTCTGTTGCCGCGGATTTTCAGCCGGGTTCACAAGAATTATCGCACGCCGGATTTTTCCACCTGGGTCGCCGGCGTCGTTGTCGGCGTACCCGCGGGGCTCCTGGATATTGGCACACTCGCCGACCTCTCGAATATCGGCACGCTGTTTGCGTTCGCACTGGTCGCCGGTGGCGTGCTTATTCTTCGCTATCGCGAGCCCAATCGGCATCGTGCCTTCCGCGCCCCCGGTGGGCCGCTTGCGCCGATCATGACGATTGTCACTTGCCTGCTTTTGATGGCCGGATTGCCGATTATGAACTGGATTCGTTTCTTCGTTTGGCTCGTCATCGGTCTTGTGATTTACTTCAGTTATAGCCGCAAACGCAGCACGTTGCGGGAAGAACCCGGAATTACGGAACAGAGTCGTTGAACGGAGTTGCTGAACGCTGATGCGCAAGTGCCGAAGTTTCGTTTCTCGCTGCGTTGCCGGCATCGCGGCGGCCGCCGTCTCGATTTTCGTTCTTCCCACTCCGGCGAACGCCTGGGGAGCGAACGCGGAACGCCTGGTTTCCAACAAGGCTGTGGATACGCTTCCCCCGGAAATCCGCGGGTATTTTGAGGCTAATCGCGATTGGCTGGCTCACCACGTCACGGACCCTCTGGACTTGCTTCAAAAGAACAGTCAGACGGAGCATCGCAATCACTTCCTTTATCTCGACCATTACGGAAAATTTCCTTTTGATGCATTGCCGCGTGACTACAAGGCCGCTGTCACGAAATTTACCAAGACCAAACTGGAAAGTTCTGGAGTTTTACCCTGGCAGATTGGAGTCTACAGCCAGAAATTGACTGCGGCGTTTCGCGATCATGACTGGGAGCAGGCGCGGTTGTCAGCGGCCTACCTGGCTGCTTATGTCGCGCAGGCGCATGACCCGTTTCACACCACGGAAAATTTCGATGGCCATTTGTCCGCGCAATCCGGCGTGGATCTTCGCTTCGGATCGAGTCTGGTGGACCGCTTTTCGCTGTTTTTCCCCATGCGTCCCAATGACGCCATGTTTCTGAGCGATCCGACAGACCATGCTTTCGACGCATGCATGTCTGCGCATGCCTGGCTGGAAAATATACTGCTTTCGGATCGCCGTGCGCGCGAGGGGCTCTCGGACTACAC
>JAOAPW010000495.1 GCA_025463105.1 Candidatus Acidiferrum typicum
GGCGTTCCGCTATTACACGGCTGCTCGCTGGCCCGTGCCAAATTCATCGGGTAAGCAAAAAGCTTATCAGAATGCGCTCGCTGCATTTCGCAATTACGGACGATTTCTCGATCCACCCGTCGAAATCTTGCACATCCCATTCGAGGGCAAGGAAATTGCCGGATACATCAGACTGCCGAAGGATGTGCGGCCCGCTCCCGTCGTATTCATGATCAATGGAACGGATTCGCGCAAAGAGGATGAAGTACAAGGACGAGACGCGATGTTTCGCAGCGGCATCGGCGTGGTCGCGATAGACATGCCTGGCACCGGTGAGTCTCCCATTAAAGCCGACGTCGGATCGGAGCGCATGTTTTCGCGCGTACTGGATTATCTGGCCACTCGTTCGGACGTCGATAGCAAGCGCATTGTCGCCTGGGGCGTAAGCTATGGCGGCCATTGGTCGGCCAATCTTGCGTACGTCGAAAAAGATCGCCTGCGCGGCGCAGTTGTGCAGGGCGGGCCGGTGCATGACTATTACACGGCTGAATGGCAGAAAAAATCGCTCGGCACTCCTGAATATTTGTTCGATTTATTCGCGGCGCGTGCCGCGATTTATGGCGTCGAGTCCGTGGACGAAATGTTAGCGTACGGTCCGCGACTGTCGCTCAAGACGCAGGGCTTTCTCGGCAAACCATCCGCACCCATGCTGGCTGTGAACGGCGAGAAAGATAGCCAGGTGCCAATTTCCGACTTATATATGCTCATGCAATCGGGCGGCTCGGCCAAATGGTCGTGGGTCAATCCCGACGGGGGACACACCGGACGCTCGCAGGAGTGGCCCAATTCCAGAATCGCCGAGGAAGTCATCACGCCTTGGATCAAGGCTCGGCTCGAACCGGCGTCTGAAAACAAGCAAGCTCGCAAGGGCGATTAGTAATTCGCGCCCTACGGAACGCGCATGGCTTCAAAAAATGGAACGTTCCGACGGTGGCTGACGTCCGATAGTGCGTAGCAATTCCCTCAGTGGGCCAAACATCAATTCCGATGATCGGGCGCGGGCTCTACTTGGAGCCCGCCGGAAAAAAAGGTGCGGGCTCTACTTTTACGCTGAACGCTTCAAGTGAAGCGTGGAGCCCGCCAGAAAAAACACGGAGGAATCCGATGCGAAGAACAATTTGGTCAGTTCTGTTTCTCGTTTGCGCCGCTGCATTTGTGACGATTGCGGCAGTCCCTGCACCCGAAGGTTCGGGCTATCATTTGCTGAAGAAGGTAACGCTGGGAGGCGAAGGCGGCTGGGATTATCTCAGCGTCGATCCCGTATCGCACCATGTTTATCTTTCGCGCGGCACGCACATTATGGTTGTCGATTCCGACGGCAAAATTCTCGGCGACATCCCCAACTTGAAGGGAACCCACGGGGCTCAAATCGTCCCGGACCTCGGCCGCGGATTCAGCAGCAACGGCCAGTCGAATTCAGTGACGATCTTCGACTTAAAGACGCTCGCGCCCATCAGCGAGGTGAATTTGCCGATGGCAAATGGACCGGATGGCTTCATGTACGATCCAATGTCCAAGCGCGTGTTCGTCTTCAATGCTCGCAGCCATGATGCCTCGGCCATCGACGCCAAAACAGGCGAAGTGGCCGGCACAGTGCCTCTCACCGGCAAGCCTGAAGCCGCTCAGACCGATGGCATGGGCCACGCCTGGGTCAACATCGAAGACAAGGCGGAGCTCATCGAATTCGACACGAAAGAATTGAAGGTGCTCGGCAAATTTCCGCTGCCAAATTGCGAAGAGCCCACCGGAATGGACATCGATCGCGAACACAAGCGGCTTTTTATCGGCTGCCACAACAAGGTGATGCTGGTCGCTGGTTACGACGGCAAAATCGTCGGCAGCGTGCCCATCGGTGAAGGCGTGGATGCCAGCAACTTTGATCCGTCCACACAGCTGGCATTTGCTTCCTGCGGCGATGGAACGATCACCGTGACGCATGAGGATTCGCCGGATAAATTTACCGTGGTAGACACCATTTCGACTCAGCGCGGCGCTCGCACTATGACTCTGGACACGGGGAACCACAATATCTATACCGTGACCTCGGAGTTTGGTCCTGCGCCAGCCGCGACGCCGGAAAATCCGCGACCGCGTCCGACGCAGGTTCCGGGCACGTTTACGCTGCTGATTTACGGCAGGTAGAAGATTTTCTGTAAATTATTTTGTGTGTCGTGGCGTCAAAGATTGCCGAAGAATTTGTGGTCGTCATCCCGAACGAAGTGAGGGATCTCTCTCGGTGCAAATCCAAAAGAAAGAGAGATTCCTCGGCCCGCGGCGTGCCTCGGAATGACAACGTATCAAGTTTTCTGCAAGCCGTTCAGCCGCGACGTTCGAGCTTCGGAAATCAGACGCTTTCACCGCTGGAGGCTTATCAAGTTTGTATTGCTCCCGTTCGTGGGGTTGAGTTTTGGATCATTCATGGCGACATATCTGTTTTCCAATGCGGAGGCGGGGCCTGAAACTGCGTGGGGATCGATTCGTCCCATCGCGGTTCTCACGATGACCCTGTTTCTCTTCGCGCCGCTACCTGCTTCTCGCGCCCAAGATTCATCGAAGGCCTCCGACGCCGACTCCGCGGCGATCAAGCAGACGTTCACCGATTTCTACGAAAGTTTCAGCCACCATGACGCGCACGCCACGGCGATGACCTTTGCCGAAGACGCGGACTTTACCAATATGCGCGGAATCCATCGACACGGCCGCGAGGAAATCGAAGCGTGGTTTGCGAACCTGTTCAAAGGGAATCTCAAATCCTCTAACCGCACCGACATCGTGCGCAGCATTCGCTTCTTCACGCCGCAGGTGGCCACTGTCGACGCCGATACCGTGATCACCGGAACGAAAATGGCTGACGGCTCGGAAGGTCCGCCCCGCAAAGGCTTGATGATCGCCACGCTAACCAAGCAAAACGGCCGCTGGCTGATCAGCGTCTTCCATGAAGCAGAATTTCCCGAGCCAGCAGCGACCGCGAACAGACTAACGAAATAGTTTAGTAAAGAAGGTTTCCGAGCATAAGCGCCCATTGACATAGTCAACGAATCCTTTAAAATATGATTATATGAAAATACAATCGAAACGCGGACCGAGCATGGCTGTTGTCAAGATCGGAGTCAGCCGTCAAGTCGCTATCCCGAAAAAACTCCATGACCAGTTGGGTCTAGCACCTGGCGACTATCTGCAGATTGAACTCCAAGACGATCGCTTGATCCTCACGCCGAAAGCGCTCATCGAAAAGCGCCTAGCCGAAGGTCTTGAGGACATCCGGCAGGGCCATGTACACGGACCATTTAAATCGGTACCCGCGCTGCTTCGGTCGCTTCACGGGACCAAAAAATGAAAGACTCTTAAATGCGGCTTTTCTTCACCGAGCGTTTCCGCCGGAGTTACGCGGATGCTCCGTTACGTGTTCAAAAACAGTTCGACAAACAAGTCGCATTCCTGATACATGACATTCGTCATACATCGCTGCGATCCAAGAAATTCGACGAGGCCGAGGATATCTGGCAAGGTCGCGTTAGCGCGGACTGGCGTTTCTATTTCAAAATAGTTGGCGACGCGTACTTCCTGCTCGATATGATTCCACATCCAAAATAGAATTTACCTTAGCTATTTTGAGATATAGCTGTCAGCTCAGCCATGATTTCCATTTGATCCATTCAAAACGCGCGCGAGAACCTGGCCCGTATACGATTTTTTCACGTGCGCGACTTGCTCGGGCGTGCCTTGCGCCACGATTCGGCCGCCGCCTTCACCGCCTTCCGGGCCGAGGTCGACGATCCAGTCAGCCTGCTTGATCACGTCCATGTGGTGCTCGATGATTACGACTGTGTTGCCGAGATCGGCGAGGCGATTCAGAACGTCCAGCAATTTCTTGACGTCGTCGAAGTGCAGACCCGTTGTGGGCTCGTCGAGAATATAGAGTGTACGGCCGGTCTGGCGGCGGGAAAGCTCCTTTGCAAGTTTGATGCGCTGCGCTTCGCCGCCGGAAAGCGTCGTCGACGACTGGCCGAGCTGAATGTAGCCGAGGCCAACGTCCACCAGCGTCTCGAGCTTTTGGCGTATCTGCGGAATATTTTCGAGAATCTTCAGCGCGTCCACAATCTGCATGTCGAGCAGATCGGAAATCGAATGGCTTTTGTAGCGCACGGCGAGAGTCTCCGAATTGTAACGGCGCCCGCGGCAGACTTCACACGTCACATAAACGTCGGGGAGAAAATTCATTTCGATGCGGCGCAGGCCATCGCCCTGGCAGGCTTCGCAGCGCCCGCCCTTCACATTGAAGCTGAAACGGCCGGGACGGTAGCCGCGCTCACGCGATTCGGGAAGCATGGCGAACAATTCGCGGATCGGCGCGAAGACGCCGGTATACGTCGCGGGGTTGGAGCGCGGCGTGCGGCCAATTGGCGCCTGATCGATTTCGATAACCTTGTCGATCTGCTCGGCGCCTTGGATTTCGCGAAACGCGCCGGGACGTTCCATCGAGCGGTACAGAGTTTGCGCCAGCGCACGGTAAAGAATATCGTTCACAAGCGTCGATTTTCCCGAGCCGGAAACACCGGTGATGACGGTAAGCAATCCGAGCGGTAATTCGAAGTCCACGTTCTTGAGATTGTTGGCCTCGCAGCCGAGCAGGCGAAGCACCTTGCCATTGGGCGAGCGGCGCTTCGTCGGAACGGCAATGGACAGATTGCCGCTCAAATAGCGGCCGGTAAGCGAATCGGCATTGCGCGCGATTTCTTCCGGGTGGCCCGTGGCGACAAGATGTCCGCCCGCATCGCCGGCCCCGGGGCCGAGGTCCACTACATAATCAGCGCGGCGAATCGTTTCTTCGTCGTGTTCGACGACCAGCACGGTGTTGCCGAGATCGCGCAAGTGTTCGAGCGAAGAAATCAGGCGACCGTTATCGCGCGCGTGCAGCCCGATGGAGGGTTCGTCGAGCACGTAGAGTACGCCGCGAAGACGAGAGCCGATTTGCGTCGCCAGGCGAATGCGCTGCGCTTCGCCGCCGGATAGCGTAGCGGAGGATCGATCCAGGCTCAGGTAGCCAAGGCCGACGGCGAGCAGAAAATCCAGGCGTGAAGCAATTTCACCCAGCGCACGCCCGGCGATGTCGGTCTGCCGCTGGGTCAAGCCCTTGCGAATATGGTCCACAGCCGGCCGCGCTTGGGAAATCGCCAGCGCTGTGAATTCGGAGATCGAACGGCCGCCTACTTTCACTGCCAGGCTTTCGGGACGCAGACGACGTTCGCCGCAAACCGCGCATGGCGCCGGGGACATATACTGGCTGATCCACTCGCGGTAATTGTCCGAATTCGACTCTTGCAAACTATGCTCGAGAAAGCCAACCACGCCTTGAAAGTGCAGGCCCGGAAGCGCTTTCGATTTTGGAAGCCGTTTTCCCCCGGCGCCGCCATTATCCTTCGACGAAAGATTTGAAGGTGGATTGCCGTAGAGAATCAGGTTCTGCACGGCGGTCGGAAATTTTTCGAACGGAGTCGAAAGATCGAACCCGTGCGCGACAGCGCCCAGCTGCAGGCTGTGTTTCAGAAAAATAGAGCCTGAACCGGGACCGAGGCCCCCGTCGAATAGCGGGCGCGACCAGTCCACGATAATTTTGGACGGATCGAAATCGTACTTTGACCCCAGCCCATTACACGCGGGGCAAGCGCCATACGGTGAGTTGAAACTGAAGGATCGCGGCTCGAGTTGTGGGACGGAAATTCCGCAATCGCTGCAGGCCATTTTTTCGGAATAAACCTGCTCGGTGCCGCCGACAACCACAACCGTCACCAATCCCTTCGCCAGCTTCAACGCCGTGGCGATGGATTGTTCGAGCCTTCCTGCGATGCCCGGTTTCACCAGCAGCCGGTCCACCAACACATCGATATTGTGATTCTTGCGCTTATCGAGGCGTGGCGGATCGTCGAGCGGACACAAATCGCCGTCAATTCGTGCGCGCACGAAGCCGTCGCGCGCGAACTTCTCCAGTTCCGCCCTGTACTCGCCTTTGCGGCCGCGCACCACCGGTGCCAAAATCATGATGCGATCGCCGGGCTTTGCCAACTCGCCGTGCAGGATGGCGCGCACGATCTGGTCGGTGGACTGCCGAGAAATCGGCTGGCCGCAGTTTGGACAATGCGGCGTGCCGATCGAGCTATAGACCACGCGCAGGTAATCGTAGATTTCAGTAATGGTGCCAACGGTCGAACGCGGCGAGCGCGTCGTGGTTTTTTGTTCGATGGCAATCGCGGGCGAAAGGCCTTCGATCGAATCCACTTCCGGGCGCTCCATTTGATCGAGGAATTGGCGCGCGTACGCGGACAGCGATTCGACGTACCGGCGCTGTCCCTCGGCGTATATTGTGTCGAAGGCGAGGGAAGATTTACCCGATCCGGAAAGCCCGGTAATGACGGTCAGTGCGTTGCGCGGAATTTCGAGATCGATGTTTTTCAGATTGTGCTGGCGCGCGCCGCGAATGACAATTTTGGTCAGGCCCATATTGAGAAGGCCGCCCCCACAGCCGGCCCAGCGCCCTGTGCGTAAAATACGCCCATCGTAACCTTACAACGTTAGCAAGGCGGTCTAGCGGGGTCAAGAAAAACAGTGCCTGAAAAAAAAATCTTTGCCGCCTCAGGGAGGTTTTTTGCGTGGAAACGCGCTTAAATCGCGAAGCCCCGGAAAATTTTCCCCCGAGCATGGCTTTTTTACCCGGGACACGACTTGAAATGAATGTGTTTTCAGCGTCTTACGTTTGGCCTAGCGCGTGCGATAAGAGAGATCGAAGGGGGAAGACGCGCCGAGGATCCCTTTAGGGGATTGAGGGCTGGGCCGGCACGATCTTCCCCCCGACTGCTTCCGCCACCTACCCCAAAAACCACACCCAATGGACCATACCCATCGGCGGAAGCACGTTAAGATACTTCCCGAATTTTCGAATTCGAAACAAATTGGAACTCCGTGTGTCCAGCATGACGCGCAAATTTTAGTTTTGATCTTAGAGACGAGTACCAGATTCACTTGAGGCAGGAAAGTTTGGCTGGGGCGGTAGGATTCGAACCTACACCATCCGCATTAACAGTGCGGTGTCCTACCGGTTGGACCACGCCCCAGCAGATTTAAAGCGTTCAGTTGAGTCTTTATCTTTATGGATGCGGGCTTTACTCCGCACGCTTCAAGTGAAGCGTGCAGCCCACCATAAAGAAGATAATCGCAAGCAGTAAAACGCGCAAGCCCGGACAAAAATATCAGGGCTTTTCGGTAGGGTATCCCGCTTCAGTCCAGCCGCGCCAGCCGCCATCCATCGAGATGCAGTTCGTGTATCCCATTTTCTGCAGATTATCCGCCGCCAGCGCCGAGCGAAAGCCGCCGCCACAATAAAGGACCAGCATCGCGGACTTGTCGGGCACGGCCTGCTCGATGTCGCGCTCGATGACGCCCTTCCCGAGATGAACGGCGCCGGGCAAGTGGCCGCGCGCCCACTCGTTGTCTTCGCGGACATCCACGAGCGTAAATTTCTCCCCGGCATCGAGACGCCGCTTGACCTCGCGGAAGTCCAACTCCTTCACGCGAGTTTTCGCGTCATTAACGATGCCGAGGAATCCCGAAGCATGCTTCATAAAAAACCCTCCCGAATAGATACGGAGTCACCGTGGCTCAGAGTGCCGCGAATCGAAACCTGCCACCCACCACCTAAAACCTGATCCCTATTTCATGTCGCGCCAGTTCGGTCCGGCCTTCAAATCCACGACGAGGGGAACGGTTAGCGCGTGCGCATTTTCCATCGCGTGGCGGACCAGCTTGCGTAGGCGGTCCAGTTCATCATGGGGCGCTTCAAAGAGCAGTTCGTCATGAACCTGGAGAATCATTTTCGCGCGAAAACCTTTGTCCGTCAGTTGGCGGTCGATCGCAATCATGGCGATTTTGATCAGGTCGGCCGCGGTGCCTTGCAGCGGGGTGTTGAGCGCGGTTCGTTCGGCGAAATTTCTCAAATTGACTTGCGGCGAAGTAATTTCGGGAAGGGGCCGGATGCGCCCGAACATCGTTCGCGCTACGCCGGTTTTGCGCGCTTCGGCAAGCGACCCTTCGAGATACTCTTTCACCCCGCGATATCGCGCGAAATAGGCGGCGATAAATTTCGCGGCCTCTTTTTGGTCAATGCCGAGTTGCGCCGCAAGTCCGAACGGCGTTTGTCCGTAGATGATGCCGAAATTAATGGCCTTGGCCGCGCGGCGATGCTCGGCGTTTTGCGCCAGCGGACCCACGCCAAAAACTTCCTGCGCTGTGCGTGAATGGATGTCCTGCCCCGAGCCGAATGCTTCGACCAGGACCGGATCTTTGGAAAAATGCGCGAGAATGCGCAGCTCGATTTGCGAATAATCGGCCGAAAGCAGCGTATTGCCGGGGCTGGCGACGAATTCAGCGCGAATCTGGCGGCCCAGTTCCGAGCGTATAGGAATATTCTGCAAATTCGGATCCGAGGAGCTGAGCCGGCCCGTCGCCGTTCCCGTCTGGCAGAAACTGGTGTGCAGGCGGCCCGTCTCGGCGTGAATCAGTCGCGGAAGGGCGTCGACGTAAGTGGATTTAAGTTTGCTGATTTCGCGGTATTCCAGAACTTTGCGCGGCAGCTCGTGCGTGAGCGCCAATTCCTCGAGAACTTCGGCGGCCGTGGAGCGCGGCTTCGAGCGGCGCTTTCCCCCTGCGCCGAGATTCAGTTTATCGAATAAAATTTCGGCAAGCTGCAGCGGCGAATTGATGTTGAATTCCGACCCGGCAAGATCCCAGATGGTTTTTTCGAGCGCGCGCATTTCGCTCTCCATGGTCGCGGACATCGTCGCCAGGGCTTTGCGGTCGAGGCGCACGCCGTGCCGCTCCATGGAGGCGAGGACGGGCGCAAGCGGCAGATCAATCGTTTCGTAGAGATTGGCAAGCCCCTGTTCTTCTATTTCCTTGCGCAACATCGGCGCGAGGCGTTGCAGGTGCTCGGCGCGCTCGCCGGGCGCGCCGGAAAGCGTGACGTTCTTATGCCGCAGCACCACGTCGGAGAGTTCGTGTTTCGATGTCGTGGGGCGCAGCAAATAGGAATAAAGCATGGTGGCGTGGCGAATCCCCGCCACGGGTCCCGCAAGCAGCTCGAATAATTTCGGATCGTGAACGATTTTCGGCCGCTTGGGATCTTGCAGAAATTCTTTGAGTGCGGCCAGCATTTCGCCGCCACTTTCAGGCGGGAGCGGGGTTTCATCCGAAGCTTTCAGGGCAAAAGTTGACTCCGCGGCCGAAAGCCAGGCCGTCCGCGCGACGCCGGCGCGAGGAGAAATTTCTATTCCCACGACGCGCGTGCCGAAGCCCTCGCAATCGCGCTGGCCGGGGTCGAGTGTAAGCCATAGCGCTACTTCGGCTCCTCGTGGAATCGCCTTCAAATATTTCTTGAGCGCGGCCGGTGTGTCAATCGACTCGGAATCGCCCACGGCCGCGCCTGCTGTGGTTGCCGCGGGAAGATCGCGCAACAAGGAGGTGAAACCCAGTTCGGCATAAAGCGCTCGCAGCGCTTCGACATCGGGCTCGCGGCGCGTGAGATCGTCGAGCACAAGTTTCACCGGAGCCGCCGTATCGATAATCGCGAGCTGCTTCGAGAGCAACACCG
>JAOAPW010000509.1 GCA_025463105.1 Candidatus Acidiferrum typicum
CGCAGCGGCTGTGCTTGAACTCTTCCCCAACGTTAAGCTGGGCATCGGCCCTCCGATTGACACCGGCTTCTTCTATGATTTTGTGCGCGATGAGCCGTTCACGCCGGAGGATTTAGAACGCATAGAAAAAAAGATGCGCGAGCTGGCGGCGCAGGACATTCCCAACGAGCGCAAGATGATGCCCAAGCCCGAGGCGCTCGAGCTTTACCGGAAGTGGGACCAGGGCTTCAAGTGCGAACTGGTCGAGGAAAAAGCGGTCGAGTCGATGGTCTCGTTTTACACTACCGGGAAATTCATCGATTTTTGCCGCGGGCCGCACATCCCATCGATCGGGCGCATCCGTGCATTCAAGCTGATGAGCGTCGCCGGCGCTTACTGGAAGGGACAGGAAGGCAATCCGCAGATGCAGCGCATCTACGGAGCGTGTTTTTATACGCAGCAGGAACTCGACGACCATCTGCACAAACTGGAAGAAGCCAAGCGGCGCGATCACCGGCGACTCGGGGCCGAGCTGGATTTGTTTTCGATTCAGGAAGAGGCCGGTCCGGGGCTAATTTTTTGGCACCCGAAAGGCGGCCTGATCCGCAAGTTGATGGAAGATTGGCTGCGCGATGAACTACTGAGCCGCGGCTACGACCTGGTTTATACGCCGCACATCATGCGCCTGGAGTTGTGGAAGACCAGCGGCCACGCCAACTTTTATCGCGAGAATATGTTCGGCCCTATAGATGTCGACAAGGCCGAGTATCAGTTAAAACCGATGAATTGCCCAGGACACATCCTGATTTTCAAATCGCGCCTGCGCAGCTATCGCGAACTTCCCGTGCGTCTGGCGGAACTCGGCACAGTCTATCGCTACGAACGCTCGGGCGTGCTGCACGGCCTGTTGCGTGTCCGCGGATTCACGCAGGACGACGCGCACATCTTCTGCATGCCCGAACAAATCGAAACCGAGATCGAAGCGTGCATCGATTTTGCTTTCGAGGTGATGAAAACTTTTGGCTTCAGCCAGTACGTTGTCGAGCTTTCTGACTGGGACCCGGCGCATCCGGAAAATTACGCGGGCTCGCCCGAGGACTGGGGCCGCTCGACCGCCGCGCTGCAAGATACGCTTACGAAATTAGGCGTGCCGTTTAAACGCATGGAAGGCGAAGCGGCATTTTACGGACCGAAAATCGACGTAAAACTCATCGACGCGATTGGCCGCCCGTGGCAGCTCACAACGGTGCAATTCGATTTCAATTTGCCCGGCCGCTTTGGTCTGGAATACGTTGGCGAAGATGGCAACCGTCACCGACCGTTGATGGTCCACCGTGCACTATGGGGGTCGGTCGAGCGGTTCTTCGGCATCCTGATCGAGCACTACGCCGGAGCGTTTCCTGTGTGGCTCGCGCCCGTTCAGGCGGAAGTTCTGCCGCTCAGCGAAAAATTCTCCGAGTACGCGAAGAAAGTCATGGGCGAACTGCGTGCCGCGGGATTCCGCGCGCATCTCGACGACCGCAACGAAAAGCTGCAGGCCAAGATTCGCGACGCGCAGATGCAGAAGATTCCCTACATGCTGGTCGTTGGCGGCAAAGAAGCCGAGGCCGCCACCGTCTCGGTGCGCCACCAAAGCAAAGGCGACCTAGGCCCGCGTCCTCTCGCCGAATTCCTCTCCGATCTGCGCAAGCAAGTCGATGAGCGAGCGATTTAACTTCTGGACGTTAAAACCGCTCTGTTATCCGGCAAAGAACCCATGCTATACTCACTGACCCATCCTCTTTTCGGCTGCGGCCGAGCGGATGGGCCGGGGTAGAGTGTTGGCGACGCCTATGGGCGGGCGCGATGTTCTGGAGGTGGGTTTATCGCTGAACGTAGTTTTCGGCAGGCTGACCGGATCCGCATTAATGACCGTATTCGGGCGCGCGAGATCCGAGTCGTAGATGACGATGGTGGGCAACTTGGGGTAATGCCGCCGTTTGAGGCGATAAAGCTTGCCCGGGAGCGGGGTCTGGACCTGGTAGAAATTTCGCCGACAGCTGACCCTCCCGTTTGCAAGATTACTGATTACGGTAAGTACCTCTACCAGACCAATAAAAAGGCGCACGAGCAGCGCAAGCACCAAAAAGGTTCACAGCTCAAGGAAGTCAAGTTTCGGCCGGCGACCGCTGAGCATGACTACCAGGTGCGCAAGAACCAGATCATAAGGTTTTTGGGCGAAGGCCATAAGGTCAAGGCCATGATCTTTCATCGCGGCCGCGAAATGGCTCACCAGGAAGTAGGCCGCGCGAAGATGAACCGGCTGTTGCAGGAAATCGCCGATCATGCTCTGGTGGAGATCGGGCCGCGCATGGAAGCGAATATCATGATGGCTCTGCTCGCGCCCAAGAAGGGCGGCTCGGCCAAAGCGCCGGCTGCAGCACCCGCCGGACAAAGCTGACTGTCTAAAGAGTCTGACGGGCTTCAAGTAAAGCCCGGGCTTTAATCTGGCGGGCTTCCCTTCGGGACTCAGGGTAAACAAGCAAAGCCCGCACCCGAAACTATTTTAACGAGGTAATGTTGGTGGCAAAAAAAAAGGTAAAGAAGCTCAAGCTGAAGACGCATCGCGGCGCCGCCAAGCGTTTCAAGATTACGTCGACCGGAAAAATTCTGCGCATGCATTCCGGCAAGCGGCACCTGCTGGGCACCAAAAGGTCCAACAGGATGCGCCGGTTAAAGAAATTGAAGCTTGTGCATCATGCGGACGCTAAAAACGTTCACAAGATGTTGCCGTATGGATAGTTTCGCAATATCTCTACGATAGATTTGCTTTTGCTGTGCCAGGCAGAGCGCAACCCCCCACGGTGGGCCTGCCGGCCAGCGCTCCGATTCACATCGGGGCATTGCTCGCGCGAAGATTTCGATCTTCGCGCTGAGCTTCTAAACACGCCGTGGAGACGCATTCGCTTTCTGGCTGTGTGTCGTTCCCCCTGCGCGGGAACGGCAGCAGCGTTTCGGAAAGTGTTGCGGCTCCGCACAGGAGAAAACATCAATGGCTCGAGTTAAACGCGGAAGTAAACGCCGCGCGCGTCGGAAAAAATATCTGCGTCGCGCAAAAGGATTTTTCCTCACAAAATCAAAGCTCTACCAGTCGGCACAGGAAGCGGTGAATCGCGCGGAACGTTTTTCTTTCCGCGACCGCCGCGTCCGGAAACGCCAGTTCCGCACTTTGTGGATCCAGCGTATCGGCGCAGCCGCGCGCACCGCGGGAATGTCTTACAGCCAATTGATGCACGGGCTGAAGGCCGCAGGCATCGAGATCGACCGCAAAATGCTCGCCGATCTCGCGGTGAAGGATGCGGGCGGATTCACGCAGCTAATTGATCAGGCCAAAGCAGCCGGGGCAAAAACCAAGGCTTAATTCGCGCTGTTTCAGGGAATACCGCAAATATTCGTTGGCATTGTAGCCCGCCTCTTCAGAGGCGGGGATTTTCTTGATGGCACAAGCAAACCCCCGTGTCTGAAGACCCGGGCTACAACACCAGGTCTCAACGCTGCACGGAGCTTTCACCGCAAATGGAACCGAATCGAATTTCGGGAGGACAAGCGCTCTCCTCGCTCGACGCCGCGACGCCCGAAGACGTCGCGACCCGATTTGCGGAGTTGCGCGCGCGGTTTGACGTTGATGCTATGGCGGCACGCGACGAGAACGCCTGGAAATTGCTGCGCGACGCGTGGCTCGGACGAAAATCCGGCGTCATCACGCACGTTACCGATACGTGGCTCAAGCCTGCGCGGCCCGAACTAAAACGCGCGATCGGCCAGGCGCTCAACGAGCTCAAAGCACATGTCGAGGCGGCGCTTGAATCCCGTCGTTTGGAGATCGAGGCCGCCGCCGACCAAACGGCGCTCACACGTGAGCGCGAAGATCTTTCTCTGCCAGGCGTAACGCGTCCGCTCGGCTCGCGGCATCCGCTGCGCCAGACGTTCGAGGAAATCGAACGGATTTTTCTTTCGCTTGGCTTTTCGGTGGTTGCCGGGCCGGAGATGGAAACTCCCTACTACAACTTCG
>JAOAPW010000512.1 GCA_025463105.1 Candidatus Acidiferrum typicum
GACGTGCCGTTCGATTTGTCCAAGGTGTTGTTCATCGCCACGGCAAACATGATCGATCCGGTCCCGGAACCATTGCGCGACCGTATGGAAATCATCGAACTGGCGGGTTACACGGAAATCGAGAAGGTGCACATCGCCAACAGGTATCTGGTGCCCAAGCAAGCAAACGAACACGGGTTGAAGATGGGAGAACAAGTCGAGTTCACCGACGACGGTTTACGCGAGATCATTCACAGCTACACGCGTGAAGCCGGCGTCAGGAATCTCGAACGCGAAATCGCCACCTTGATCCGAAAACAGGCGCGGCGCATCGCCGAGGGCAAGACGAACAAGCTCATCGTTACGCCCGAAATGGTGCACGAGGCGCTCGGCGTTCCAAAATTCCGCGCCGAACGCGAAGTTGAAGATCGCGTCAAGAAACCCGGCGTCTCGGTCGGACTAGTCTGGACACCCGCGGGCGGAGACATCGTCTTTATTGAGGCGAGCCGCATGCGCGGTGGGAAACAGTTCACCATGACCGGCCATCTGGGCGAAGTGATGCAGGAGTCGATGACCGCGGCGCTCACATGGGTGCGAGCCAATGCGGAGCGTTACGACATCGATCCCGACTTCTTCCGGAAGCAGGACATCCACATCCACGTGCCGTCAGGCGCAGTGCCGAAGGACGGTCCTTCCGCAGGCGTCGCCATGGTCACGGCGCTGGTCAGCCTGCTCTCGGGCCGCCCGATTCGTCCACGAGTAGCCATGACCGGAGAACTTTCTCTCACGGGCGTGGTGCTACCCGTCGGCGGAATCAAGGAAAAGGTTCTGGGCGCAAAGCGAGCCGGCATCCGCGAGGTGATCTTGCCCGCGGAGAACGAGCCGAACGTAATCGAAGACCTGCAACCGCACGTGCTCGATGGAGTGGAAATCCACTTCGTCAGCACGGTCGATCAGGCGCTCGAATTCGCTCTCTCGAAGCCCGTGCCGGCTGCTGTAGGCATAAAGAAGGAGCAAATACCTCCGGTTACGCCCGCTCCAGCGGGGCCGCCTCCGGTACATTAATTTCAACCTTGGAGCGAAAAAGGCCTGGTTCGTCCGCCCCGGCGGACGAACCAGGCCTTTTTATTTATAGCTTCTACCCACCGCCGATTTTTGTTGCACCGTGACGCGCGCTCGCGTACTGATTACAATCTCTCTCCATGGCACGCGCACGCAAGTTGTTTCCGATCTACGGCAGCGCACTGGCGAACAACATGTTCACGGCGCTCGGTCGCGGCCGCGTGGTTGACAAGTTCGTGGCAGATTATGTCGCGGATTACGATCGCCGTGGAATCCTGGGCGGACCGTCGCGCGACCGTGAGCTCGCGGAAACGATTGGCCGCGAAGCGATGCTCGCGATGCTCCATGAAATTCCGCAACTGCTGCCGCGATTCTTCGGCAAGAAGCAGCAGGCAGCGCTCAAGGAAGAAGAAAAACAAGCCATGGACGCGTTTTTTTTAGAGTTGACGGCGGCGCTTGGACGCGTGTGGCAATGGAATGGAGAAGACCGCCGCCAATTCGGTCACGATCTCAATTTGTATTTGGAATTTGAGACGCGGTCGGCAAAACTGGCGCAAGCCCGCAGGGGCGCAAAAGTGCGGGAGGAAGATCCGCCTTTTGTCGGGCGCGTGGCTTTGCTTCTAGATCCTTCAATGCTCGATCAGGCGCGCCGCGCCGCGCGAAAATTCCATGTTGAAGTCAAAAGTCTGGCACGAAAAGTTCTCACACAGACGCTGCATTCCCGGTAGGGCATTGCGCGCTTCGTTCGCACTTGTGCAGACAGAATGCAGGAAGGTCGCGGCAGAGTAGCACAGGCTGAAGCCTGTGCTACTAAACCCGATTCCAAGTGAGCCCGAACTCTACTCTGGCGGGGTCCCCTTCGAAGCTCGGGGTAAACAAGTAGAGCCCGCACCCGAGAGATCGACGAATTCCACGTTCCACGGTTTTTGCGCCAGATTGAGGCGGGCAACCGTCACGGGAAGTTGGAAGCGTCGCGGCCCGGCGCTTCCCGGATTGATATATAAAATGCCGTCATGTTCGGTGCGGCTTGGCTTGTGGGAATGCCCGCTGACGACGATGTGAAATCCCGCAGCAGCGGGATTTAGATCGAGCGCGTGGGCGTCATGAAGCACAAAGATTGTTGCAGCACTGGTTTCGACAACTTCGGTTTCAGGTAACGCGGACGCCCAGGATTCCGTGTCCACGTTTCCCCGCACGGCAACGACGGGGGCGATGGCCTTCAGTGTTTTGATGATCTCTGGATTTCCGACGTCGCCCGCGTGAATGATCAATTCGGATCCCTCGAGGGCGCGCCGGGCTTCTTCCCGCAACAAGCCGTGGGTGTCAGAGATTAAGCCGATCGCGGTGACTTTACGGATCATCGTTTGCATTTCCTTTCCTGCCGGACCGCCTTGTAAAACGACTTCGATGTAGTGCTCAAAAAAAATCGCAGTCATTCCGACCGAAGCGAGGAATCCCTCTCGAATTCACGACCGAAAAAAAGGGAGGGATTCCTCGCTTCGCTCGGAACGACAATTAATTTTAATGTTTCGCAGAGCTTGAATCATTTTTTGCGCTGGAAGTCTCTTTGCGCGTTTGCGAAATCCATTCGCGAACTTGTTCCTCGAGAATATTGAGCGGGATCGATCCGTTTCGCAGCACGACATCGTGAAATGCCCGAATGTCGAATTTCGGACCCAACTCTTTTTCGGCCAGCGTGCGAAGCTCGAGGATTTTCAGCTGGCCGATTTTGTACGCCAGCGCCTGTCCGGGCCATGCGATGTAGCGATCGACTTCGCTGGCCATGTAATCACGAGAAGGATCG
>JAOAPW010000023.1 GCA_025463105.1 Candidatus Acidiferrum typicum
GAGGCCCGCCGAATCGCGGCCGTGGCCCGGTTGCGGCGCGGCGAATCCACTTCGGCAGTCGCCCGCTCCTTGGGGGTGGGCATACAGTCGGTTCAGCGATGGGCCCGATGCTACCGCTTGCACGGAGAGGAAGGGCTACGCAGTCTCCCGAAGTCAGGCCCCCGTCCTAAGCTTGCGCGTGAAAGACTGGCTCAGCTTCCTGGAATGTTGGCGCAAGGACCGTTAGCCTTTGGTTTTAAGACGCCTGTATGGACATCGGAACGTATCGCCAGCCTAATCTGGAGCCGCTTTCGAGTGCGCTATTCTGCCGATCATGTGAAGCGGCTCCTGCCACGCGTGGGATGGAGATGGCACGAACACACATGGCTACCCTCAAGATCAAAGAATCCTCGCACTTAAACGTGATGTGGTCATTCTTGAGCTGCTGGTTTTGCTCGAAGCGGAGCGATATACGGCAAGACTCGATTCCTTGAGAGGGTTTCGTTTGCGCGTCCTCAACCCCTCGATCCATATTTCAGATCGACTGGTGAAGGTCATAGGCATGCTTATGCCTTGTGTTTTGGCCTCCCTTGTTTGTCAAGCTCACCTTGCTCGATCAGAAATGTTTTTACCAGTCCGCGAATCAGCATGCAGGATGTCGGCCGGCGGCCAGCATCCTTAGCGCACCGGCGATTGTTCTGATACAATCGCGGTGCGTGCGAAAAGCGATCCAAGTTTCTCTGGCCGTAATGACACTGTTCTTGGCCCTTGTAGTCGGGTCCGATACCCATGTGCACCAAGGGGAGGGCCCGAGCCAGGCGACAGTTGTACATGTCCACTTCGGAGTTGTGGGACATGTGCACGGCGCGAGTGCGTCGGGGCCAGGGATTTCGCGTGGTGCCACCGAAGGCCCAGCCGTCTACCTAAATGCTTTCAGTACGATTACAAGCCACGTAATGGCACTTCCGATCCTTGTCGCGGAACTTGTGCGCTTTATGGCGCCTCGATTCAGCGCTGAGGCGGAATTTTCTACGCCCGAGGTAAAGGCACACGCTCCACCCTTAATAAACTCTACATGCCCCCGGTCCCCTCCTCTGATTTTTTCCGCATAGTCTCGTCTCTCCCAAAGACTAACTGATAGTCCGCATTATTCGCGGCGGTTAAGACGATACTTGACCACAAAAGTGGGTGCTTGTGTTTTTGTGGCGAGCGCACCCAAACACAGTGGCACGCGAGGAACCCGAGGTAACCAGGGGTTGCGGCAAGCTTATAGGTTTTCACCGCGAACGGCATCGATGATTTCTGCATCAAGCGAGAGGAGATCCGTGAAAACGTCGGTAGAAGTTTTTGGCCGTGGATTTAGCATTTTGGTATCGTTGTTACTTTTTCTTCTCTCTGTGGCAGCACCATCCCATGCGCAATCGAAGCTCAGCTTGCAGGAAGCAATTGACAAAGCTCTTGAATCTCGCGCGTCACTGAAAGCCGAGGCAGAGCGTGTTTCCATCGCGCAGGGAAATGAGAAGCAAGCCGAACTCATCGCGAATCCGGTATTCCAGTTTGAAAATCAGAATCTTCGGCCTGGCCAGACTTATACGCGAGATGTGGACACTTACGCATATGTTACCCAGCCACTCGACGTGCTCGGTAAAAGGAAACAACGAATTGCAGTGGCTGAAGATGAAATCAGTCGAACCGAAGCAGGATACCAGCTCATCAAGCGGCAAATCATACAGAGCGTAAAACTATCCTATTGGGAAGCTCGCGGTGCGCAAGAGAAGCTGGATTTATTGAGGGCTACGGTTGAGAACTTCCAGAAGATTATTGATTATCAGTCCGCGCAGCTCAGCGTCGGCGCCATCTCCGAGCAGGACCTCCTCCGCGTCCAATTGGAGGGCGAACGCTTGAAGATTGCCGCCAATTTGGCAGAAATCGAAGCCAGCCGGGCACGAGTGCAATTGCTCAAGGCGATGGGCCGAACGGATTTCTCTGCCGTCTTGCTC
The DNA here is from genome assembly GCA_025463105.1 of Candidatus Acidiferrum typicum. Taxonomy (GTDB): domain Bacteria; phylum Acidobacteriota; class Terriglobia; order Acidiferrales; family UBA7541; genus Palsa-360. The sequence continues at coordinate 1,980 of JAOAPW010000023.1, forward strand.
ACGGAGCCGCTGGATATGAATATCGTCGCCATCGAAGCGATGGACATCGGGCAGGTGCTTTCTCAACGGATCGAAATGAAAGTTGCCAACGCGGCCGTTGAAGAAGCGCAAGCAAAGTCGCGACTTCAAGATGTCTCCGCCCGGCCTGATTTGAACGTTATTTACGGCTACAAGAGAACCCAATTGGTTGACGCGACCTCTGGGGTGAACACCGCGACCGCCGGTTTGCAAATTACGCTTCCGATTACGGATAGAAATCAGGGAAACCGCGCAGCTGCAAGTGCGGAAGTTCGCAGGCAGCAACAATTGCTTGCGGCTACCGAGGCAGATATACGCGTGGACTATTTTGGTGCTTTCCAAGAATACCAACTGCGGCGTCGTGAAGTGATTGAAACTCTTCAGCCGCTTCGCGAGCACGCTGGAACTATTTCTGAAATCGCCCAAGCTGCATATGCAAAAGGAGGCACAGATTTGCTGCGTCTGCTGGACGCTGAACGTGCACAACTGGATGCCCAACTCGCCTACGTGCAGGGAATGACTGAATACCAGCAGAGTATTTCCAATCTGCAGGCCGCCGAAGGAGTCGCCCCGTAATGAAAAGTGGAATCTCCATCCTACTCATTAGTTTGTCCTTTTTTGCAATAGCGTGCGGCAGCGGCAGTGCGGGCGCCCCTGCGGCGGAGCATGTCGCTCAATCCAGCAAGGATGAAATCGTGCTGCCTGCGAGCGAGCAGTCCGGAGGCCTCATCCAAACGGAAGCAGCGGCGCTCAGCGAAGAACCGGACATCTTGCGGGTGGCAGGCAGGATCACTCTTGCGGATGACAGGACATGGCGTGTAGGTGTCCTCACGGAAGGCCGGGTCGAAATCGTCTATGCGGGCTTGGGCGATTATGTTAAAAAAGGGCAGGTTCTAGCCCGCATCCACAGCCACGAGTTGCATGACGCTCGCGCGCAATACGAGACGTCGCGGTCAGAATTGAATCGCCTTCAGGCCGCTGCGGCACTCGCTCAAAGAAATTATGATCGTATGGAGACGCTGTTGACACTGAAAGCCGCGTCGATCCAACAAACAGAACAGGCGCAGCAGGATTTATTGAATGCGCAGATTGCAATGCATGACGGCCAAATTGCCGTCAATCGCGATCGCGTTCACCTCGAAGACAATCTTGGGGTCCCTGCTGATCTCGCCTCTGATGGGCACGATGAAAACGCGGACCTCATTCCGATTCTAGCTCCCGGGAGTGGCTACATCCTGGAGAAGAAGGTCACCCCTGGTACTACGGTCGAACCTTCGACAGATACATTTCTCATCGGCGAACTTTCGCAGGTCTGGATGCTCGCGTCGGTTCGCCAGGAAAATCTTGCGGATCTGCGCCTAGGTCAATCTGCGACGGTCACCCTACCCGGAGTCCCCGGTGATCGCTTCGAAGGGAAAATCACAAATCTTGGTCAAGAACTGGACCAAACGACGCGCGCCATGAAAGTTCGGATTGTGCTGAACAATCCGAAAATGAAACTCAAGCCGGAAATGCTGGCGAATGCCGACATTCCCGTCGGCAAGAAGAAACCAACGTTGCTCGTGCCTTCGGACGCCATCCAGCAGATTGACGGCCAGGACGTGATCTTTGTGAGGACTGCGGCCGACCGCTTTGCGATTCGTCCAGTCCGCATAGGGGAAACTTCGGAAGGCAGGACACCCGTGTTCGAAGGTCTGAAGACCGGAGAACACATCGTGATCCGGGGAAGCTTTGTTTTGAAGTCTCAGCTCTTAAAGTCCTCGATGGCAGGCCAGTAGGAGTAACCGTGCTCAATCGCATCATCGACTTAACCCTCGCATACCGGTGGCTCGTCCTGCTTGGCCTTCTTGCGTTGGTAGTTGCGGGCGGCTACGCACTTTACACAATTCCCGTTGAGGCGTTCCCCGATCTCACTAACAATCAGGTTGTGGTCGTCACCGACGCGCCGTCCTTGCCACCCACAGAAGTCGAGCAGCTTGTAACCTACCCCGTCGAGCGCGCGATGCTCGGTCTACCGAACAAACTGGAAGTGCGCTCCGTATCGAAACTCGGACTCTCCATAGTCACGATTGTTTTCGATGATGCGGTTCCGATGTACTTTGCGCGCCAGCTTGTCAGTGAACGTCTGCTACAGATTTCTTCACAATTGCCGCAAGGCTTGCAGCCAATTCTCGGGCCACCTTCGACGGCTTTCGGCGAGCTGTACCAGTACACGCTTTCAGGTTCTATGAGCCCGATAGAACTCAAGGACTTGCATGATTGGGTGATTAAGGGACAGCTGCGCACGATTCCGGGAGTGAGCGAAATCAACACCTGGGGCGGCCAGACAAAACAGTTTCAGGTCATCGTCGATCCCGCGATGCTTGAGCAGTATGGTTTGAGTCTGCACGACGTGGCGACGCGAATCGAGGACAACAATAGCAATTTTGGCGGCGGGTACATCGAGCACGCTTCCGAACAGTACACGATTCGAGGGACGGGACGCGCCATCACGCCAGTTGACTTCGGAAATATTGTGCTGACGGCCAAAGGTGGCACACCCGTGCTGATTCGGGACGTAGCTGAAGTGAGGATTGGCGCAGCGCCTGCGCAGGGCGCCACTCTACGAAACGGTGAAACGATCTCGGGCATGGTCATCATGCTCAAGGGCGAAAACGGCAAACGTCTGATCGAGAGCGTTAAGGAAAAAATCGCCGCGCTTCGCCTTCCGCCGGGAGTCAAGATCAATCCCTTTTACGATCAATCGATCGTCATTGATGGAACCATTCACACTGTTGAGAAAAATCTTTTGGAAGGCTTCCTTCTCGTCACGGTTGTGCTTCTCCTATTTCTTGGCAACATCCGTGCTGCGATTATTACCGCCTCCATCATCCCGTTTTCGATGGTGATCAGCTTTCTCGGAATGCGACTATTCGGCATCAGCGCCAACCTGATGAGTCTGGGAGCCATCGATTTCGGAATGATTGTCGATGGCGCGGTCGTGATGATGGAGAACTCCGTCCATCGGTTGGAAGAAAATTCCGGGCAGGAGTCCACTCTGGAATCGGTGCGACACGCTGCTCACGAAGTCGCGCGGCCAATGACGTTCGCCGTAGCTATTATCATTGCGGTGTATTTGCCGATCCTCTTCCTGCAGGGACTTGAAGGGCGGATGTTCCGTCCAATGGCGATTACCGTGTGCGCGGCCCTGATTGGCTCACTTCTTCTTGCGTTGACGATGATCCCGATGTTGGCATCGCTCAGCTTTCGCAAAGGTGTTTTGCATGGCGTTGCGCAAAAAGGGGAGCAACGTTGGATGGAGAGGCTGAATACTGGTTACGCGCGCCTGCTGGCGTGGTTGATCGATCATCGCTCCTTGACAGTCGGATCGGCTGTGATCGCTTTGGCCGTTGCGCTTGGTTCGCTGTTCTTCATTGGCACGGAGTTCATGCCGCGACTCGATGAGGGATCGATTCTGATCGAAACGCGTAAGCTGCCGGGCGTTTCGCTGACAGATTCGATAGAAATCAGCAAAAGGATCGAGCAACGGCTGCGCGCCTTCCCGGAAATCGCTGACGTAGTCATTAAGATTGGCCGCCCGGACTTCGCCACCGAGGCCATGGGCATCAACGAGGGTGATACCTACTTGCAGTTGCGACCGATGAACACGTGG
>JAOAPW010000047.1 GCA_025463105.1 Candidatus Acidiferrum typicum
CCGCATCGCGGGGTGTCAAGTTTGGATTCGCGTGTTCTTTTATTTCCGGGAAGCAATTTCGCGGCGCAGATGATCTCGCACATTTTCCGGAAGGCGCGATTGCCTGAGCAAGTCTTCCAGATCGCGCAGTCGCAGATCAGGGAGGAATGAAATTACTCGTTCGACAGGCGAGTGGAGGTGACGCACGAGAGCGATGCGAACGTTCATGAGTGTTGACCACTTCTTATGCTTCGCGATGTCCTCGACCGTCCGCACCGGAAGTGTTTCCTTGGCCAGCGATCGCAGAAGCTGTGACTCGGTCAGAAACGAATTGTCCAGTGCTATCCTCGCAACTTGCTCGGGGCCCTGCGCGATGAGTCCCCCGGCGACGCGCGCCGACCCTCGACGCGCCAGCATGATTCGTTGACCCAGCGGCAATTGAGGCAACTGCGCAAGGACGCGATCCTCGGCGAGACGTCGTAACTCAACAGGAGAAGCAGTCTGTAGACTGATTCGCACCAGATCCATCAAGTGCAATTCGCGGAGTAAGCGCATGGCGGCCAGGCGAGGCGTATGCGGGTGCCCGGCAAGTGCGCGGCGAACGCGATAATTTGTTCGCCAATTTTTTTTCTTGGCGATTTCGCCCAGCAGGGTCCCCGGCAGATCCTTTCGCTCCAGCAACACGCAGATATGCGTCTCATCGAGCGCGGGATTTTCGATCAGGTCGCGAAGAATATTTTCGTTTGCGGATCCGAGTAGCGCGGTGATGGCTTCAGGAGCCGCCGTGCGAGCGTCTTGCGGGCCCGAAATCTGTTCATGCGCCATGTTGGGTGCTGGCTTGGGCCGGAGATTCAGCGAGGCGGGCGGCCATTCGCGCTGCTCCGACCGCGGGGGAAATCTCAATGCGTGACACTTTCGCGCGTAACGCGCCACTTACCACGACAGAATCAAGCAGGGCATCCAGCAACTTGCTGTGGCCGAAAACACCGCCGCATTTTACAAGTGGAAATTGCTGGCCCGTCATTTCCAAACGGCGCACAACGATCATTGCGAGATTGCCCAGGCCAATCGCGGAGGTGAAAAGAATTTCTTTCGCGGCGCTGTCCTCGGCGTCTGCGGCTTCGGCAACCACGGAAAACAGCGCGGGAAAAATGTCATCGGGATTCTTCGTGATGCGCAGCATCAGCTCGTCCCAGTCCGGACAATCCAGCGCTGCGGGAATCATATTTGTGAGCAATGTCATCGGCCCGCCCGTGTCTCTGGTCCGCGCGACCGCGGCGACCGCGCGACGTCCGATTTCAAATGCGCTGCCCTCATCTCCCACCCAGGGTCCATATCCGCCCGCGCGTGCCGTCTCGCCCGCCGCATTGCGGCCGTAGGCCGCCGAGCCCGTGCCGGCGATCAGCACAACCCCAGGGCCCGATCCGACAGCCGTTTCCAGGGCAATTTCGAAATCGGTGGTGACTTGAGCAACCGCCTGCGAAAATTCCTGCGCAAGAAAAACGAGCACGCGGCGTACAACGTTTTTGCGGCTCGCGCCTGCGAGCCCCGCACAGACGCCCGTTACGCTGCTCGTATGCAGCCCAGCGGTATTGAGTGCTTCGGTCGCCGCTTGTCTCAGCGATCCAAATGCCGCATCGAATCCACAACGCAGTGGGTTGGACGGGCCGCCACGCCCTTCGCCAATGATTTTCCCAGCGGAGTCGAGAACAACGCATTCCGTTTTTGTGCCGCCACCATCAAATCCAATCGAATATCGCATCATTCCTCATCGGGTGCGGGCTCTGCTTGGAGCCCGCCAGGAGATACGTGCGGGCTCTACGCGCCGTCGCCATGGCGCTGGCTTTGGCGCGTCGGCGACTTGGAGCCCGCTAACGTATGCTACCCGGCGAGAGCTTGACGTCACGTAAGTGCGCCCATATGATCGCCCCGCTCTTTCCATGCGCCTGACGTCTCTGGACCTCGCCATCATCGCCGCCTATCTGGCCGGGGTGACTCTGTTCGGAATCGCATTCCGTCAGGGCCAGCATACCGTACGAGACTATTTTCTGGGTGGCCGCACGGCGCCCTGGTGGGCGCTGGCCATTTCAATCGTCGCCACCGAAACTTCCACGCTCACCATCATTGGCACACCCGCGCTGGCTTTCGCCGGAAATATCACGTTCCTGCAACTGGTTCTCGGATACCTGCTGGGCCGGGTCGTCATTGTGCTTGTGTTTCTCCCGCACTACTTCCGTGGAGAATATTATACGGCCTACCAGCTGATGGAAAGGCGGTTTGGTCCAAGAGTAAAGGCGGTCGCGGCTTCGACGTTCCTGGTCACTCGCGCGCTCGCGGAAGGTGTGCGCATTGCCGCGGTCGCGCTGGTTGTAAAAGCGGCGTTCGGCACGCAACAGCGTACTTCGGTGATACTGATCATGGCGCTGGTGCTCATCTATACATTTGAAGGTGGCATGAAAGCCGTGATCTGGACCGACGTCATGCAATTCATTCTGTATTTTTCCGGATCCATCGCCGCGTTTTTTTTGTCGCTGCACAGGATTCCCGGCGGATGGCAGACCGTCGTGCACGCAGCGGCAGTCACGAATAAATTCCGGGTGTTCGATTTTTCTTTTAGCCTGATAAATCCCGCCAAAACTTATACATTTTGGTCGGGCGTAATCGGCGGCGGATTTCTCACTATGGCCAGTCACGGCACCGATCAGACCATCGTCCAGCGACTGCTCGCCGCGAAATCCGAACGGGAGAGCAAGATCGCCCTGCTCGCCAGCGGCGCAGTTATCTTTTTTCAGTTCGGGTTATTCCTCGTCCTTGGCGTAATTCTTTACGCCTGGCACGGCGCGCCGGCGATCCAGCCCGGCCAGAGTTATGATTGGGTGTTCCCCTACTTTATTGTCACTGCGATGCCTGCGGGCTTACGCGGCATCGTCATCGCTGCGATTTTCGCCGTCGCCATGTCCAACGCCAGTGGGTCGCTGAATTCCCTCGCCGCGTCGAGCGTTATTGATTTTCAGATACTGAGCGGCCGGGAGTTTTCCTTGGAGTCCCCTGCTGCCGGGCCTGCGAGTCCGGCTGGCGCCAATCCCAATCGTTTTCTCCGCCTTTCCCGCTGGATGACTTTGTTTTGGGGAATTGTTCTCATCGTTCTCGGCACATTTCAGTGGGGGCCGATGCTTGAAGCGGGATTAACAATTGCGTCGATCACCTTTGGCAGTCTGCTCGGGCTCTTCCTTCTGGCATTCCTGATGCAAAAGGCAACAGCATCCGGAGTTTTGATTGGCATGTTTGTGGGCTTCGCTGCAATTCTCTGGATTCATTTCTACACACCGCTGCTGTGGACGTGGTACGTTCCCGCCGGGGCCACAATCACATTTCTGACTGGCGCGGTCGCAAGCCTGGCAACAAGATCAGCGGCCGCTCGTCAAGAATCGCGATGAGTGACGACAAAAAACTCGAACTCGTTCGCGGTCTGGGTCCCTGGACGTCAGCCGCCATCGTCGTAGGCACAATGATCGGCACGGGTATTTTTCTGAAACCCGCCGAAATGGCTGCTGACGCCGGTTCCGCCCTAATTGTTTTCGCCGCGTGGATTGCCG
>JAOAPW010000060.1 GCA_025463105.1 Candidatus Acidiferrum typicum
GAAGCACGCTGTACGCGGCCTGGTTCGTGTAGATGCCATATCCCGCTCGAACGACCGTCTCGCCAGAATGCGGAATCTTCCATGCCAGTCCCAGGCGGGGAGAAAATCGCAAGGGTCTCGTTCTCAACAGGCTGTTGTTCCAGCCAACCGTCGATGCGGAAACGACGGCAATCGAGGGATTCTGCGCTGAGGCGATTGCCGCCAAGGCGCTCTGCGAGGCAGTCAAATTCTCCGGATTGCCGGCGACCACGAAGGCAGGTCCGTCAGGCGCAGTGAGATCGATATTTGACGTTTGATTTGCGTCGGCGACCAGGTTGCTGTTGTATTCGTAGCGCAGACCTACGTCCAGCTTCAAATTGGGTGTTATCTGCCAGCCGTCCTGAATGTAGAAATGAGCCCAGTTCGTATGGGCGTTTTCCGCGCCTTCACCGATGCCAACCTGCGCTTGACTCGGATTTCCGAACAGGAAATCGGCGAAAGCGTTTCCTGTGTTCACAGGGTCTTTCGTGATGGCAGTAAATGCACCACTGTAGGTGTAGGTTCCGCGCGCATTATTTGGAAATGACGGATTGAAACTCAGGTGGAAGAAATAACCCCCGAACTGGACCGTATGATTGCCGTGATGAATCAGGGCGTTGTCATAGAACTCGAAATTTCGGTCAACCCGTGTGTTGAAGCCGGCCGCGGTACCAATCGTCGTGAAGACGCCGCTCAAGTTCACCTGCGGGTAGCCCATATCCGCTGGATTCGTCGTAGTTCCCAGCAGACCGTTCCGTACGGCAAAGGTGTTCCCGGCATTCGGATCACCCTGGCCGCCGGAAACGCTCAGCCAGCCAAATCGAAATTCATTGAGAATGTTCTGTGTAAATGTATGCGTTTCGCCCACGGACAGATTCACGGAATGCGTTCTCAAAGTGCGCCCGAAGCCCGGTAGAAGGGCCTCATTCAGGACGCTGGAACCAAAAGGATCAAACTGATTTGCATCGAAGACCGATGCGCGAGCAAATACACTGTCCTTCATGGAGATTTGATGATCGATGCGCGCGTTGTATTGATTCGTATCAATGCTCTGCTGTCCGATTGCGAGCAGGTTGTTGCTGTTTCCGGGTAATGTTGGCAGCGGCACCTCGGCAAGAAAGGTCGCCGGACTATTCGCGTTGAAATTAGGATCGTTGCGGAGGTCGTTGTTAGGGATAGCCGCCTTGGTGATGGGATCGACGAGTTGCTTTGCCTTGGGATTGGAAACGGCGGAGGGAACAGGCACCAGGGCCGAAAGATCCCCGCTGCGTTCCGCCGCCGTGGGAACGCTGAATAATTGAGGTAGGGAATTGCGGGTCCGCTGGCCGTCATAGTTGACGAAGAAAAATGTCTTGTCCTTGACGATCGGGCCGCCGAGTGCGGCGCCGAACTGATTTTCACGAAATGGCGGAGACACGCCCGCCGGAGTGAAGAGATTTTGTGCGTCGAAGATGTTGTTACGCAGAAATTCGTAAACACTGCCGTGGAAATTATTCGTTCCCGATTTCGTGATGATGTTGATTACGCCGCCGGATTTTCCGCCGAATTCCGCGTTGTAATTTGTTTTCGCGATATTGAATTCGCTCACCGCGTCCACCGACGGATTGAGAACCACATTATTAAAATATTCGTCGGTAACATTAACGCCGTCTACGAGAAATAAATTGTGCCCCGTGCGGTTTCCCATCACATTAATTAACTTGCCCGTCTGCTGCAGGGAATCGCCGCGTGTGCCACCGGGAGGATTGACGACGCCCTCGCTCAGTAGAGCCAGTTCCAGAAATTGACGCCCTTTGAGCGGAAGATCTACGACCTGTTGATTCTGAATTACATCCTTGATCTCCGCGGATTGGACCTGCAGCAGTCCGGCGGTTCCCTCGACGGTAACACTTTGCGACTGTTCTCCAAGTTCGAGCTGAAAATCCTGCCGCACATGATCGCCGACGTGAAGCGCAATTCGTTGCTGGACGGCCTGCTTAAAACCGGATGCCGTGACTGTGAGCTCGTATTCGCCCAGCGGAAGTTGCAGCAGCAAGAACAGGCCCGCATCGTTTGTTACCGCGTTGAATTTCTGCTGAGTTGCTGTCTGCGTGGCAAGAACGGTCGCGCCGGCAATCGACGCGCCAGTAGGGTCCTTCACCTGGCCGGCGATTTCGCCGGTGTTCATTTGCGCGAATGCAGAAGTCGCGTACAGGATGAAGGCACAAATGAGGATGATGGCGGTGCTGGAGATTTTCGCTAAGTGATTCAGCGAAATCTCGTACTTCGGAGTTGGAAATATTCCAGTATTCGTCGCACGCAAGACAACACCCATGAAGAACCACCGCCGGCAGACCACTTAAGTCCAGCATCAGGAGGCTACAATGGGTTGGAGTTTGCAGCTGTAAGGATGTTGTAAAAACGTTGGGGCAAGATTATTCAGGCGCGTCCGCATGGAAGTGGGCACCCGTTAACTCATAGATACACTGCGGTTTAGAGGAATGCCGGTGTCACGAGGAAACAGCTTCCTTCATGGCCGGGTCCGCTTGCCGAACCGGCCGTTCTGAACACGGCAAGTGCAGCGTAAATGTGCTTCCGCGTCCCGGGACGCTCTTCACCGTCAGTTCGCCCTTCATCGCTTCCGCAATGCTCTTGGCCAGTGGCAGGCCCAAACCTGTTCCGTGAATTTGAGCGGCGGCCACGAGAGGGCTACGATAGAACGGCTCGAAAATGTGCGGCAAGTCCGCTGACTCAATTCCAATGCCGCGATCCGAGATGCTGATTTCGATTTCCTTGCCGCGTAAGCCGTGCTCGGCGAATCGCGCCTGAATGCCGATCCAATGTTGTTGGCTACCGTACTTGAGGGCGTTGGTGATCAAATTTTGCAAGCACTGCGAAAGCGCCGAAAGATCGCCGCTAACCTGCGGCAGATTCTGTTCGATGTCCTGTTCAACTTTGAACCGGGCCTCCTGGATCAGACCGGCAGTACCGGAAAGCGCCGAATCGATTATTTCCGCGACTGAAAGTTGCCGCAAACTATATCGTTGATGGCCCTCCCGGATGGCCGCGAACAGAAGAATCTGCTCGACCATTTCAAAAAGTTTTCTGGCCTGATTACCGATGACGGTGCCGTATTGCGCCAACTGCTGTTTGCCTTCGACGACGCCATGAGCGATATTTTCCGCCGCGGAGCTGATGACGGTCAGGGGAGTGCGCAGTTCGTGAGAGACCGCGGTCACGAAGTCCATTTGCAGCTTCGCCAGACGCTGCGCGCGCGTACTGGTGATAATCAGAATCGCCATACTGATCACCAGGAGCAAAAGGACGCCAAAGCTGATTGCCAGATCGCGCCGGTGTGAGTCCGCGACGAAGGCTCCGAGCGCTCCACCTCTCCGGTGGCGCACGATTAAACGCCAGTCCAGGTCTTCCGCGGTCTCGCGAACCAGCGGGAACCACGTAATCCCAACTGCCGCGGCCGGACCTTTGTTCTGCGAAGGGGTATGGAAAATGTGGATCGGCGATCCGAGAGCCTGGTCTTGCAGACGTCCAAAAATATTCATCGTGCCGTCGGCATCGACAACTTCCTGTTCGCCAAATCCTCGATCAGAAGAATAAATCGAACGCGGGGATTTGTTTCCGACTACCACGGCAACCTGATAATCGAGTCCTTCGGTTCCGCGGAAATATCGCTGAGCAAGGTCCGGGAGAATATGCTCCTGAACGTCCTTGCGGTTCAGCGCGATTACGATCCAATCCACGACTGTTCGGCTCGCACTGGAGCGATCGGCGGAAGCAGAGGCGTCGCGCGCAACGGGACGCACCAGAGCCGGAATGCCTGGTTCAAATTGCCAGCCCGCCAAGGCGCCTCCCGCATAAAAACGATCGGCGAATTCTCTGTCCGAGGTCTGCGAAGGCGTGTCCTGGAACTCACTCGCTCTTGAAGGCGCTCCAGCCGATTCAGATTTCAAAAAAGCCTCTTGCAACGCCCCGCGCAAATCCGCAAAATTCGCAGGCCAGTCGCTCGATTCAAAGCGCTGCGAGCCTGGATCCAGGCGCAATGTTTTAGGTTGGGAGGCCCCATCGAACTTAAAGATATAGAGGCCGGAAACGAGATTGGGATGCGCCGTGGATTTTTTCCAATCGTCAAAGCGCCGCGCATATTGGTTCCAGTCGTCCTGCGCGTCGGTTTCCGGGTCAACTCTCATCGCGATGCAGATTTCAGAAAAATCGCGGAAGAAATCAAGATGCCAGTTGACCATGGACATCTCCAAGCTATCCGCAAGCCGTATGCTGGTTGCTTCGCTGACCTGATTGCTCCAGCGATACTGAAGCACCCCTAAAACAATGACCACGACTACGGCGAGAATGGTCATGCCGGTCGTAAAAGCCCGCTCTTTGATCATTAGTTTCATGATGTGCCGGAGCGATGCGTCCGCGGAAATCTAATTAGGATCAAAAAACACGATATCGACTTTATACGCCTGCAGAACCTTCGCCGCAAATGCACCTACGGTTTAAATTTATAGCCGAGCCCCTGCACGGTGAGAATAAATTTCGGCTGCTTCGGATCCTCTTCCAGTTTCTGACGCAAGCTGGCCACGTGCACGTCCACGGTGCGGGTGTACATGTCGGCGCTGTATCCCCAAACTTGTTTCAATAATTCTTCGCGTGAAAGTGTCGCGCCGCGATGTTCGATGAAATAGCGGAGCAGCTGGAATTCACGGGCCGACAAATTCAAAACTTCTCCGTCATGAGTCGCTTCGGTTCCCACAAGGTCCACGTGAATGGATCCAAAATCAAACGTGCCGGTCTGCGCCACGGGCCTGCTGGGCGCGCGCCGCAGCAGCGCCTCGACACGAGCCATCAGCTCGAGCATATTGAATGGCTTCGTAACGTAATCATCGGCGCCGATTTTCAGCCCACTCACTTTATCGCTGGTCTGCCCGCGAGCCGTCAGCATCAAAATCGGAGTAATGAGCCCGGCCTGGCGAATGTCGCGGCAAACGTCGAAGCCACTTTTGTGCGGCAGCATGACGTCCAGAATAATCAGATCAAAAGGAATCTGCGTGGCTTTCTCGAATCCCGCATCTCCATCAGCCGCGCATTCCACGGCATATCCCTCATTTCGCAGACGATCGCCCACCGTCATTCGCAGCGCTTCTTCGTCTTCCACGAAGAGTACGTTAGCTCGCATGCCGTATTTTCCGCATCATCATAACTTTAGTTTTCGCTCGCGCGTATCTCACCCGCATCACAGCTGGTTCTTGACACGCTTTCTCGCCGGGTGCTAGCCTCAAGACATTACCATAGCCCCTTCCGATACACAGGGGCGACAGATGAATCCCGGCCGCTCCACAACTCGTCAGCTGACAACCTGCCTGGTTTTGTCGGCAGTACTGATTTTAGGCATCGTTCAGTGGAGTTTCCTCCCTGTATTGATTCAGAGCCCTTCCTTTTCGGGCCGCGTTTCCATCGAAGACTCGCCTGGTCACTCATCAAAATTCGCGGCGCCTTTCAAATGTCTGTCAGGAACGATCGATTCCCTGCAAACCTGTTTGAAGCCGGCAAGCCTCGGCGTACCACTGCCCCCGGTCAGCTTTTCTCGTCAGTCAGACGAGCCGTCTTTCAGGCACGATGATCAAGTTGTTCCCCATCGTTGCCTGCGCTCACCTCCCTCCGCGTAACACCGCGCGGGAACTTCCCGCCGGATGTCACTTTTTACCCAAATATTTAATCCTAGTTCTTTGGTGTCTTCGGTCCGTTCGAAGCTGGTTCGATTGTTATCGGCCTGTACATTTGTAATGTCTAAGAAAAGGAGTTTGAACGCAAATGAGACAACTCGCGCCCGCACAACTTGATCAGTTGCGGCAACTGGACTCTTGCACGGTGGCAAACGCTGTCGAAACTTTCGATGTACGCCTGCGCAATCAAGGTTTTGCCGACTCGAGTATCCAGAGCATCTTTGAGGATTTTCCGCCCATGGTTGGCTACGCGGCCACCGTGCGCATACGGACTTCCGAACCTCCCATGGAAGGTCACAGTTATTACTACCGGCTTGACTGGTTGGATCACGTGTCGAGCATTCCTGAACCGAGAGTGGTTGTGGTGGAGGATAGCGACAAATATCCAGGGCTGGGGTCGTTCATAGGCGGCGTTCACACAAACATTCTTGTCGCCTTGGGTTGCGTAGGCGTAGTAACCAACGGAGCTGTACGTGGTATATCTGCGGCGAGAGCGATCAATTTTCAGATGTTCGCGCACAATTTATCTGTATCGCACGCTTTTGCCCACATCTTCGATTTCGGGAAACCCGTTGAAGTTGGGCATATGCAAGTGCGGCCAGGCGACCTGATCCACGGCGATCGCCACGGAGTTCAAACGATCCCTCTTGAAATAGCTGAAAAAATTCCAGACGTGGCGCGAGAAATGAACGCACAAGAGGAAGAGATTATCAGGATGTGCCAATCCCCGGGTTTTACTTTGGAAAAGCTCTGCGCTGAGGTCAAGATCCTTGGGGAGAAACGAAGGGAAAGGAACTCAAGCAATGATCCGCTCCATTGAGATTTCCGAGGTGACGCGATGAGGTTCAAGAAAGCGCCGGCGTTCATATCATTATTTTTCCTCGCCGAATTTGCGGCGGGGTGCGGTGGCACCCACAAAGCCGCGGCCGACGATACGGCAAATGCTCCGGCTGCCGCCGTGGTGAAAGTGGCGCGTCGCAACATCGCCGACAATCTGGAAATCGCTTCGGAATTTCAGCCGTACCAGGAAGTCGACGTCTATGCAAAAGTTTCCGGCTACATCCACAAACTTAATGTGGACTATGGATCGCACGTCAGACAGGGACAGGTTCTTGCGGAACTTGAAATTCCAGAATTGCAGCAGCAATTGCAGCAGGATGAGGCATCTGTCCGGCGCAGCGAACAGGATCTGGCGCGCGCGCGGGAGGAGCTGATTCGCGCTCAGTCTGCTTACAACGTTGTGCACCTGACTTTCACGCGTCTGGCCGATGTGCAGAAATCCCGTCCGGAGCTCGTCGCTCAACAGGAAATCGATGTGGCGCAGGGGAAGGATCTGGAGGCAAGCGCGAATGTGTCTTCCGAGAAGGCCGCGCTTGCTTCCGCCGAACAGGGTTTACAGGTAGCCAAGGCTGCGCTGGGAAAAGATCAGGCCATGTTCGACTATGCGCGCATGACCGCTCCGTTTGACGGCGTCGTCACCCAGATCTACGCGTACACGGGCGCACTGCTTCCCGCGGGGACCTCCTCCAATAAGAGCGATTCGGGTCTTTGCCGATTGGCTCAAAACAATCTTTTGCGTCTGGTGATCCCGGTTCCGGAAAGAGCAGTACCGGATATTCATCTCGGTGAGGACATCGCCGTGACCGTGTCGGGAACAAATAAAACTTTCAATGGGAAGATTGTCCGATTCTCCGACCAAATCGATACGACAACGCGGACCATGCACACCGAAGTGGATGTCCCCAATCCGAAATATGAGCTCGTATCCGGAATGTATGCCTCCGTCAAGATTCCGCTGCACTCCGTTGCCAATGTTTTGACCTTGCCCGTGCAGGCTGTCCAGTCCGCCGGGGAAGGAAAGGGTACCGTCCTGGTTGTGGATCACGGGAACAAGATCGAAAACCGCAGCGTGACGCTCGGGTTGCAATCCGCAACGGAGATCGAAATCACTTCCGGCCTTCAAGAGAACGAAATGGTTATTTTTGGCGCCCAAGGTCAATACAAACCGGGCGAAGTCGTTTCGCCAAAAATAGTTGAACCGTCTGGAAACGAATAGGAGTCTCTGATGCCATCTTTCGCCGTTCGACATCCTTACTTGCTTATTGTCGTGTGCTTATTTGTTTGTGTGCTCGGGCTGACCAGCGTGGCACGCATGCCGGTGGACATGTTCCCGCCGATCAATATTCCCGTCGTTCTCGTCGCCACTTTTTATAGTGGAATGCCGCCTCAGCAGATCGAAGCCGATATTACGGATACGTTTGAACGTTTTTTTACGCTGGCCAGCGGAATCGATCATATGGAATCGCGCTCGATGACTGGCGTCAGCCTGATTAAAGTCTATTTCCAGCCTGGCACAGACGCCAATGCGGACGTCACACAAATCTCGAATCTGGCCATGGCCGATCTGCGAAGGCTTCCGCAGGGCACGCTTCCGCCCGTGGTTATGAAAGTGGATGCTTCGAGTTTGCCGGTATGCCTGCTGACGGTTTCAGGTGAAGGACTCGACGAAACTCAGCTTCACGATTATTTGCAATATCAGATTCGCAATCAGATCGCCGGCGTTCCCGGCGCGACGGTTCCTCCACCTTACGGAGGCAAGTACCGGCAGATCATGGTCTATGTGGACCCGCTTAAATTGCAGGCTCATCAACTGAGTCCGATGGACGTAGTTCGCGCGACTAACTCCTCGAATTTAATTCTGCCTGCTGGCGACGTTCGAATTGGCCCGCTGGATTACAGCATCTATACGAATGCGCAGGTTGCCGACGCGCAGTCTCTGAACGGCATCCCGTTAAAAACCGAAGGACAGAAATCCGTTTTTCTTTCCGACGTTGGCAAGGCGACGGATGGCGCCGCGATGCAATACAACATCGTCCGCGTGGACGGCCAGAAATCCGTCTACGTGGCGGTGCAGAAACAGGGCGGAGACACGAACACGATTGCCGTCGTAAATGGAATCAAAGATGCGATAAAGGTCCTGCGGGACATTCCGGCGCAACTCAAGGCGCATGTCGTCTTCGACCAGTCACTATTCGTCAAACAAGCCATTTCGACCGTGGTTCGCGAGGGAAGTATCGGCCTGCTTCTGACGGCCGTCATGGTGTTGGTTTTTCTTGGCAGCTTCCGCGCCACCGTGGCGGTTCTACTTTCGATTCCGCTTTCCGTCATGATCGTGTTTTTCGTGCTGTACACGGGAAACAGGTCGATTGACAGTATGGTGCTGAGCGGATTGGCGCTGGCGTTTTCCCGACTCATCGATAATTCCGTTGTCGTGCTGGAAAATATTTATCGCCATATTGAACATGGCGAAGAACCCGGCACGGCGGCGGTGCGAGGCGCGAACGAAGTTGTGCTGGCGGTCTTGGCGATCACACTCATCGCGGTGGTCGTGTTTTTTCCGGTGACGTTTCTGTTCGGAGTGAGCAAGTATCTGTTCACGGCCCTGGCTCTGGCGGTGGTGATCGCGTTGTTTGCTTCCTATTTTGTCGCGGTTACGGTGGTGCCCCTTTTCAGCGCTCGCTACCTGAAGGCCATCGGAGGGCACACAGGCGGCGAGAGCACTGGAAACAGTTCGTGGATGACAAGATTTCATCTCAAGTTCAACGCGAAGTTCGAGCGTTTGCTGAACTTTTACGAACGCTGGGTTCGCAAAGCACTCGATCGTCCTCGAGAAGTTCTGTATGCATTCGGCGCTATCTTTCTTTTGAGTTTTCTTCTGTACCCGTTCATCGGCGTCTCGTTTTTTCCCCGGACGGACGCGGGCCAATTCATCATTAATGTGAAAGCGCCAACCGGAACTCGCATCGAGCTAACGGAAAACTACATTAAAAAAGTTGAGGAAATCGTGCATCAGGTGGTGCCGGCAATGGACTTGAACACGGTTGTTTCCAACATTGGCGTAATGGCTGATCTTTCCGCCCTGTTTACGTCTAATTCCGGCATGCATACAGCTTTCGTGCAAGTGGGCTTGAAGGAAGATCACCGCGTCAGCAGCTTTCAGTACATGAACCAGGTGCGCGAACGAGTGGGCAGGGAATTGCCCGAGTTGCGGACGTATTTTCAGTCGGGCGGGCTTGTGGATTCAGTTCTGAACCAAGGCGCGCCGGCTCCGATCGACGTTCAGGTCAGCGGATCGGACTTACAAACCGATGACCGCATCGCCGAGGACCTCGCCCGTCAATTCAGGGCGTTGCCTGGAGTCTCCGACGTATATGTTCCGCAGGACATGGATTACCCGTCGCTGCAAGTAAATGTGAATCGCGAGCGAGCCAGCCAGCTTGGCCTCGATCCGAGGGAAGTCATAGACAACCTCATCACATCGCTAACTTCAGACGCGATGATCGCACCGAGTTACTGGGTCGATCCCAAGAATGGAAATAATTATTTCGTGACCGTGCAGTATCCGGAAAACCAGGTGAAGTCCCTTGAAGATTTAAAGGCCATGCCGCTTCGCGCTCCCAGCCTGAAGCTCCCGACATATTTGAGTCAAGTCGCGGACGTCAGCTTGAGCCGTTCTCCCACCGAAGTGGATCATTACCAGTTGCAACGAAGCATTGACGTTTACGTGGCGCCATCCGGAGAGGACCTGGGTAAAAACGCGCAACAAATTTCAAAAATTATTGCAGAGACGCGGCTGCCGCCGAACATTCGCGTTAACCTTCGCGGATTGGTGGTCACGATGCAATCCTCATTTAAAAGTTTCGGCTTTGGGCTGTTGCTTGCGGTGCTGCTTGCCTATTTGGTTCTAGTCGCGCAGTTTACGTCTTTTACAGATCCCTTCTTGATCATTCTCGCGGTTCCCACCGGCTTGATTGGCGTGATCGTGACGCTTGCATTGACGCACACAACTTTGAACATCCAGTCGCTGATGGGAGTGGTCATGCTGCAAGGCATGGTGGTGTCAAACAGCATTCTTATCGTGGATTTTGCAAATGCTCTTCGCAGCGAAGGCCACAGCGTGCGTGAGGCGGTCGCGGACTCATGCCGCATCCGTTTGCGCCCGATTCTGATGACTTCGCTCGCGACGATCGTCGGGCTATTGCCCATGGCGCTCAAACTGGAAACAGGCAGCGAGGCCTATGCTCCACTCGCGCTGGCCATCATCGGCGGGCTGACTTCCTCAATTATCCTGACGATTTTCGTGGTGCCTGCGGCTTACCTCTTGATTTACCAACGCAAGGAAACAGCGAATGCAACCGTCGTTGCTGAGGAGGCGCGATAAATGCGGCGTCATCAGTTGGTCCTCTTATTTTTTCTTTCCGTGTTCTTGCTCGCGGGCATTCCTTGCAGAGGCCAGTCAACCCAGAGCTTGACTCTGCAGGACGCTGAAAAAATCGCTATCCAAAACCATCCGCAGATTCAAGCTGCGACATATCTGGCATCGGCAGCGGCTGCACAGGTCACCGAGGCTCGTTCCGCGTATTATCCGCAGGCGTACGGCAGCCTCACGGGAGTCGAAGCGGAACACAATAGCCGCGTTGCCGCCGGCGCCCTGAACAATCCGATCATCTTTGACCGTTTCGCGGAAGGTTTTACAGTGGGCCAACTGGTGACCGATTTTGGCCGGACCCACGAGCTTGTAAAAAGCTCGAATCTGAAGGCGCAGGCTCAGCAGGAGAACGTGGTAACCACGCGGGCAGATGTGTTGTTACGCTTGAACGAGGCCTACTTTGCGGCTCTGAAAGCGCAATCGGTTCTCCAGGTTGCCGAGCAAACGGTTAAGTCCCGACAGCTCGTAGCCGATCAAACCGGGGCCTTGCAGAAGAGCAATCTTAAATCCGGACTGGACGTCAGCTTTGCGAATGTGGATTTGGCGCAGGCGCAACTTTTGTTGATCCAGGCACAGAATGATGTGCAAGCCTCAAATGCAGAGCTTTCCAATGCTCTTGGATATTCGGATCAGCGCACTTTTCAACTCGTTGACCAAATACTGCCATCATCGCCGCCCGCCGATCTCACGCTTCTGATTCAAGAAGCGCTCAAGAGCCGACCGGAACTGATTCGTCAGGATCTCAACGTAAAATCCGCGCAAAGCTTTGCCACTGCCGAACGCGATCTGTCGTTCCCAACGATTTCCGTGCTTGGCACTGCAGGACTCACTCCGTATCGCCAGGATACTTTGGATAGCCGCTATGCGGCGGCGGGATTTAACGTCAACATTCCGATTTTCAACGGGCGTCTATTTTCAGCCCGCCGGAATGAAGCGAACTCGATCGCCCAGGCTCAAGAACAATACCTTCGAGACCTTCAAAATCGTATCGTGCGCGATGTTCGCACGGCCTGGCTCGATGCCAACTCTGCCTTCCAGCGCCTTGCGGTGACGGAACAACTGCTCGCTGAATCAACGCAGGCCTTCGACCTGGCTCAATCCCGCTACGGGCTTGGCCTGAGTTCCATCGTTGAGCTCAGCCAGGCGCAGTTGAATAAAACGCAGGCAGAAATCGCAAGGGTCAGCGCTCAGTACGACTACGAGGGTCGGATCGCTTTCCTGAATTATCAATTGGGCCAAATGCAGTAGGGATAGATTCGCTCTAAATAAACTTCCTTGCGACAATTT
This sequence comes from Candidatus Acidiferrum typicum, assembly GCA_025463105.1. Taxonomy (GTDB): domain Bacteria; phylum Acidobacteriota; class Terriglobia; order Acidiferrales; family UBA7541; genus Palsa-360. The sequence continues at coordinate 12,295 of JAOAPW010000060.1, forward strand.
CGTTTGGCATCCTCTTGACAGCGGGATTCTTCGCCCCTATCCTTGCGCCCGTGAAGATCGCCATTGGTTCCGACCACGCCGGCTACGAATACAAGGAGAAAATCAAAACTCTCCTGATTGGACTGGGCCACGAAGTCGAGGACTTCGGCACATCCAGCGCGCAACCTGTCGATTATCCTTTGTTTATCCGCCCAACGGCCGAAGCTGTGGCTCGCGGCGAATGCGAGCGTGGTATAGTGCTTGGAGGTTCAGGCAACGGCGAGGCAATGGTCGCGAATAAAGTCCGTGGAGTGCGTTGCGCGTTGTGCTGGAACCTCGAAACTGCGCGCCTGGCGCGCGAACACAATGACAGCAACGTGCTTTCGCTGGGGCAGCGAATGCTTCCGGAGGAACTCGCTCTGGAAATTGTGAAAGTGTGGCTCGTCACGCCGTTTGACGGCGGACGACACGCCCGGCGTATTGCATTGATCGAATAACAGGTCTTTCGTCGTTCGCTACTGTCCGACGACCAGAACCGAAAACGTGCCGGGAATTATGGGCGCTCTCGGCTGAGGCTTGCCGGGCTCGGCGTCCGGACGCGGTCCAAGATCGGCGACAGCCACGTACACCTTGCCGGTTTTATGATCGAGCGCCATGGTTCTTGCTCCGGATTGCGTCTTCACGTTTTCGACGAGCGTGTATTTGTCTGGGGAGTCTTCATGGAAGATGGAAACCGCGCCATCTCCACCGCCGGTTGAGAAATAAACCAATCCTGTTGCGGAATCAAACTCAGCTGCGTCCACGCCTCTGCCGATGGGCTGTGTGGCGACTACTTTTCCGGTCGTGATGTCCACGACGGCCATTGTGCCGCCTCTACATCCGATAAAAATTCGCTGGTGAGCGCGATCGATATCCATGCTGCTGGGCGCTTCGCAGGAAGTTAACGGCCACGTTTCCATTACTTTCAATTCCTGGGCGTCGAGTTTCAAGGTTGTATTGCGGTCCTGCATATTCAGGAAGACGTGTCCTGCTTCGTCGGAAGCCAAATGTTCCGTCCTGCCGCCCAGGTTTTCGATTGTGCCGGCGATTTTTCCGGTCTTGGCGTCAATTGCGGTGATGCGTTTGCTGCCGCGATCGGCGGTAAAAATGCGCTGCGTCTTGCGGTCATAAATAATTCCGTTGGGATCGTCTCCAACTCTCACTCTGCCAATCGTGGCGAGAGTCTTAAGATCGAAAATGGTTACCGAGCCGGGATCGGAGGCGCTGATAAATCCGCGTCCCAGTTCCCGGGCAATCGCGGCGCCGTGCGTGTCTTCCCCCGCGGTGATCTTCCCGACTATGACGCCGGAATCAAGATCCAGCACAACGATTTCGGTATTGTGGGAAATATACAGTCGCCGGCCTTCAGAATCGGCGGCTACATAATCCCATCTTCCATCGCCGGGAATAGGAATCGTTTTGATTACGTGATAGGCGCCCGCGGCCAGCGTGGATGCGAAAACCGTAAACAACGTCAGCCAGCGGAAAATCGGCCGGAAGGATCTCATTTTTATTTTTCTCACTTCGGCTCCTTCACGGGTTCAATTCGGATCGGCAGCCTGCACCGAGACTGTCGCAGCGCAGGCATTCTAATCGACAGGATGAAGTTTGGAAATATCCCAGCCGCCTCCCAGAGCTTTCACCAGGAGAACGCTGGAAGTCATGCGGCGAGTGAGAAGATTCACGGCGGTTCGTTGATTTTCCAGCGCCAGGCTCTGCGCAGTAATCACGGTCAAGTAAGTTTCGAGACCGCCCTTGTAGCGATTTACAGACTGATCGAGCGAACGTTGCGCGGCAGCGACGGCTGCGTCTTGCGTCTTCGCTTCTTCGTCCAGAACCCGTAGATCGGAGAGGGAATCCTCGACTTGTTGAAACGCAGTCAGCACGGCCGCTTGATAGGACGCCACGGTGCTGTCGTAAGCAGCCTTGGCCTGATCGGAGATCGCCCGCCGGCGCCCGGCATCAAAAATGGTTTCAGCCGCGGATGCGCCGACCGACCAAAGCGCGCTGGGACCAGAAAGCCACGAAGTGAATTGGCCGCTTTCGAAACCTCCGACTCCACTGAGTGTAATCAGAGGAAAATATGCAATCCGGGCCAGCCCAACTTGTGCGTTAGCTTCTTCGACGCGTCTTTCAGCGGCCGCAATATCGGGGCGCCGTTCGAGCAACTCCGACGGTTGGCCGGGCGGAATGGCGGGCGGAAGTATTGTCAACGGAGCGGGCGGCAAAGTGAACGTGGAGGCCGGCACTCCAACCAGGACCGCGACTGCGTGCTCAAACTGGTCGCGTGTGGCGGTAATGTCGATGTCCTGAGCGCGCGTCTGTTCCAGAATCGTCGCCGCCTGTTCAACGTCTTCCTTTGAAGCGAGCCCGCCCTGGAACCGGTTTTGGGTCAGCTCCAGGGCTTTTTCGAACGCTGTCACAGTCGAATCAAATAAAGTTTTCTGTGCGTCCAAGCCACGAAGTGTGAAGTAATCCAGGGCCAGCTCAGCGTGGAGACTTAACCGAACGGTTTCCATATCCGCCGCGCTGGCCTGAGCTTCTGCACGGCTGGCTTCCACGGTTTTGCGGACTCTGCCCCACACATCGGCCTCATACGAGACATCTGCTGAAAGGAAGTAGTCGGCATAATTACTCGGTGAGGTCACTCCCCGTAACGGGCGGTTTGAAGATTGCCGGATGCGGTCTGCAGAGCCCCCCGCTGTGACGAGAGGGAACTGCCCGGCACGAGTAAATTTCAATTGCGCGCGAGCTTCGAGAAAACGATCCTGCGCCACACGGAGCGTCTGATTGGAAACAGTCAACTTCTCTTCCAGGCTGTTCAGCTCCGGATCGTTGAAGACCTCCCACCAATTGTCCTTGCGAGCCGCATCGCTGGGTTCCGCAGGCTTCCAGTTTCCCATCTCTTTATAGGAAGGCGGCGTTTGCACGATGGGCTTGGTGTACTTCGGGCCGATCGAGCATCCTTCAATCAGACCGAGTCCAACGCAAAAAAGCGCGAGCACGTTCCAGGAAATTAATTTTCGGCCGGACTTGGATGCGTTCCAGGCTCCAGCGGCAGGCATTACCGAGCACCTCCCGCGTCAGATTGAGTCTGCGCAACGCGGACAGGCTCGCCGTTGGTAAGCGAGTCAGGCGGATTTATGACCACTGATTCATCCCCTTTGAGGCCGGCAAGAATTTCCATCTCGGTCCCGAAGTCACGTCCCGGAGTAATCGAAACCAGATCAATGTTTTTTCCATCTTTTACGGTGGCGACCTGCATGCCCGCGGATTTGAAGATGATGGTATTTACCGGCAGCGTGAAAGTGGTGACAGAAGTAGGAAGCTTGAGGTGCACTTCGACGTAGCCGCCCGGCTTGAGTTCGCCCGTAGAATTGTTGACGTCAATTTCAGTCAGCAATGTGCGTGTCGCATTGTCGATTGCACCGGTGTCCCGCACGACTATGCCGTCGAAATGGCGGCCCGGAAATTCCGCCAGTGACAATTCCGCGTGCAATCCAGCCTTGATATGCGGCGAATACACCTGCGGAACATTGACGTAAACGCGCAACCGGCTGACCGCGGCAATGTGAAACAGTTCACGGGAAGTTCCAGCGCTACTTCCGGAATCGATCAGCTGGCCAATATCCGTGTTGCGCGCCGTGATTACGCCGTCAAAGGGAGCATAAATCTTTTTAAAAGATTGCAGGTCCTCCAGACGTTTTACATTGGATCTCGCCGACTCCACAGCCGTTCTGCGCGCCTCATAGTTTCCATTTGCGTTGTCAACATCCTGCTGCGCGACTGAATCGCTCTTCATCAAATCCTTGTAGCGCGTGGCCGTAATATCGGCCAGATGGAGATTTGCCTCTACTGTTGATAGATCTGCGCGGGCCTGCTGAAGCTGCTGGTCCACCTCGGGGGTATCGATCTCGGCAAGCAATTGGCCGGCTTTCACTCGAGCGCCGATATCCGCGTGCCAACTTTTCAAATACCCTGTGGTGCGTGCGTAGATCGGCGCGTCGGTGTAGGGCTGCATGTCGCCGGGAAGAACGATCTCCTGCAGCGGCGCTCCGCGTTTTGGATGAATTACGGTCACGGCGGGGACCGCGAGTTCGCGGGTCTCCTGGGAAAGTTGAGCATTCGCTTTGCGCCGGCTGGAAATTCCCCAAATGACGACGATTGCGACCACCAACACGGTAAATAAAAGCAGAATCGCACGCGTGGCCGCACTGCCGGAACAACCAGAGCGACGACGTTCTGCGCTCTTCCTGCCTGAGCATTGTATTGGACGCCTCCGATTTGACAAACCTGCCATCTGCCATCCTCCAAAAAATTCGGGCGAAAAATTCGGATCAAAATTAATCTTCCGGCTTAGCCTTCGGGCTTAATCTTCCGGCAATTCCATAATTACCGATTTACCGGGATCCCTTCGCGAACCGTGGATCAGGCTGTATACCGCCGGAACGAAGAAAAGCGTCGCCACCGTAGCCAGAGACAATCCGCCGATGACGGCGCGTCCGAGCGGCGCATTCTGCTCGCCGCCTTCGCCGAGGCCGAGCGCCAGCGGCACCATGCCGATAATCATGGCCATGGCTGTCATAATGACGGGCCGAAAACGGGTAAATCCGGATTCCTCCGCCGCGTGGACTGGATCCATTCCCTCCGCGATCCGCTCTTTCGCAAAGCTCACGACGAGAATGCTATTCGCCGTGGCCACGCCCATACACATGATGGAACCGGTCAACGCCGGCACGCTGATAGTTGTGTGCGTGATAAACAGTATCCACACAATCCCCGCAAGAGCCGCGGGCAGCGCCGAAATGATGATCAGCGGATCGAGCCATGATTGAAAATTCACGACGATCAGCAAGTAGATCAGAAGAATGGCAAATGCCAGTCCGGCCAGGAGTCCCACGAACGAACTCCGCATTGTTGAAATCTGGCCCCGCACGATGATTTGCGATCCTCTCGGGAGTTGAGCGCGATTTTTATCCACAATGGCCTGAACGTCGCGTGCCACACCCCCCAGATCGCGTCCCTGGGTGGAACCAAAAATGTCGAGCACTGTCTGGGCGTTGTAGTGCGAAACAGTGGCCAATCCCACGCCACGCGTGATGCTTCCCAGATTCGCCAGCATTTGCCACGGAGCGCGGCTACTCCCGTTCACCGGAATATTGGCAATGTCCTGCAGGGATTGGAAATTGTATTGAGGAGATTGCGTCGCAACGGTATAGCTGACTCCCGATACGGGATCGAGCCAGAAAGATGGAGAGGTCTGAAAGCTTCCGCTCAGGGAAACAAGGAGGTTTCCGGCGACGTCCTTCTGCGTGAGGCCCGCCTGAATGGTCTTCGTCCGGTCAACATCGATGCGCAGCTTCGGCTGGTTGAAGGGCTGTTGAATGCGTAAGTCGGCGATCCCGGTCACCGTATTCAGCTGCCGCATTAGCGTGTTCGCAAACTCATGATTCGCGTCGATGTCGCGGCCTACGATCTGGATGTCGATCGGCGCGGGAAGGCCGAAATTCAGAATCTGGCTGACGATATCGGCAGGCGGAAAGTAAAACAGCACGCCGGGAAATTCCTTCGCCAGCCTCAAACGCAGATCGTGAATGTATTCATCGGTTGGCCGGTGATTTTGGGCAAGAGAAATCATGATGTCCGCATCTTCCGGACCGATGGGTGCTGAAGTGCTATAAGTAAGATTGTAAGCGCTGTAAGGAAGCCCGATATTGTCAATCACGCTTTCAATTTCGTTCGCGGGTATTTCCTTATGAATGACACGTTCGACGTCATCACACAGCGCCGATGTTTCTTCAATGCGCGTTGCCGTCGGAGCGCGTAAATGCAGCTTGATTTGTCCTGCGTCGACCGCTGGAAAAAAATCCTCTCCAATCCAAGGCAATAGCGCGAAGGAACACGCGCACAAGGCCAGAAATCCGAGCGGAAACAGAATCCGATGCGCCAGACACTGCTGTAGAATCCTGCGGTAACCATTCCGGAATTTTTCAAAGTGCAATTCAAAATATCCTTGCGCCCGCACCAAAGGATTCCGGCTGGCCAGGGATTTCTCCGCCGATTCTTCCTCATGGGCCTTCAGCAGGAAACGCGCCATGGTCGGCACCAACGTTCGTGAAAGCAAGTAGGAGGCCAGCATGGCGAAAACCACGGCTTCGGCGAGCGGCACAAACAGGTAGCGGGCCACGCCTGTAAGGAAGAACATGGGAACGAAAACAATACAGATAGAAAGCGTGGATACGAATGCGGGAACGGCGATCTGTTGCGCTCCGTCGAGAATCGCCTGAATGATTTCCTTACCCTGCGCGAGATTTCGATTGATGTTTTCGATTTCTACGGTCGCGTCGTCAACCAGAATGCCAACCGCCAGCGCCAATCCTCCCAGCGTCATGATATTGATGGTTTCCCCGATCGCACTCAGAACGATGATGGACGTCAGAATCGACAATGGAATGGAAACCGCAATGATCAGCGTGCTGCGCCAGCTCCCGAGAAAAACCAGAATCATGATCCCGGTAAGACACGCGGCAATGATCGCTTCGCGCAGAACCCCGTTGATGGAAGCGCGGACAAACAACGATTGGTCCGCAATGGGCCGGACTTGCAGTTCGGGGGGAAGGGAAGCAAGCACCAGGGGCATTGCATCCTTGACTTTGGCGATGACGTCGAGCGTAGAGGCGTTGCCCGATTTTAAAACGGTCATCAGCGCGGCCCGTTGTCCATCCACGTGCACCACATTCGTCTGGGGCGGACTTCCGTCACGCACGTGCGCAACATCCCGGATATAAATCGTGTTCGTGCCGACCGCTTTGATCGGCAGGTTGTTTAGTTCCTCGACTGTCCTCGGACTGCTGTTCAGCTCCACGTCATTCTCAAGACTCCCGATTTTTACGGTTCCGGCAGGCAGGATTAAATTCTGGGAGCCGATCGCACTTACAACGTCATTCGGGGAGAGCCCTTTTGCCTGGAGAGCCTCCATATTCAGGTCAACTTGAACCTGGCGCTGTTTGCCTCCGTAAGGATTCGGAAGGACAGCGCCCTGCACGGTCGCCAATTGCGACCTGATAAAATTAGAACCAATATCGTTCAACTGCTGCTCGGAAAGATTTTTCCCGGAGAGCACCAATTGGAGAATTGGCAC
>JAOAPW010000078.1 GCA_025463105.1 Candidatus Acidiferrum typicum
AACGAAATTCGCCGCCGCGTCGATTCGCTGGCGAGCGTGCGCATGGATACAAGATTCGTGCGCGCCGAAACCGCGAAGCTTCCTGCAGCCGACACCTATGACGTGGCGATTGCGGCCATCTTTGTCCGCGTCGCCGATCGCAAAGGCAGCGTCGGCCTTCCCGACGACGAAGCCGCCGTGATCGATCGTTTGCTCGCCGCAGGTAAACCTGTCGTCGTCGCCTGCTTCGGCAGCCCGTATCTCATCGAGCGCTTCCCTGCCGCGAAAACCTGGGTCGCTGCGTTCAGTACTGTTGACGTGGCACAGCGCGCCGTCGGCCGCGCTCTATTCGGCCAGGTGCCCATTGGCGGACGCCTCCCCGTAAATGTTCCGGGCGTGGCTTCGCTCGGCGCTGGACTCGATCTTCCCGCGAATCCAATGAAGCTGCACGCGGCCGATTCTGCCGCGAACGCGAAACTGAAACCTGTTTACGACGTGCTGGATCGTGCAGTGGCGGATCATGCTTTCCCCGGAGGGGTTCTGGCGGTGGGCCTTCGTGGTGAAATTCAAGTACACGCTTTCGGGCGGCAGACCTATGACGCAACATCAGCCGCGGTGACTCCTGACACAATTTACGATGCCGCGTCGCTGACCAAGCCCGTCGTAACCACGACGCTCGTGGCCATGCAGCTGGAAGCGGGGCGCATCGCACTAGACTTGCCCGTCGCTCGCTATGTTCCCGAGTGGAATGCGGGACCCAATCCCGACTGGCGAAAAACTGTCACGGTCCGACACCTGCTCACTCACTCCTCTGGCCTTCCCGCGCATAAAGACTACTTCCTCAAGATTCATTCGGAGCGAGAAGCGATCGCCGACATCTGTAACGAACCGCTTGAATACGAACCAGGCTCGAAAACGGTTTATTCCGACTTGGGTTTTATTCTCCTCGGGGAAATCCTAGAGCGCGTGACAGGAAAAACGCTGGATCAATTGGCGCGGGAGCGAATCTTCGCTCCTCTCGGTATGACCAATACTCAGTTCAATCCACCGAAGTCTCTCGCGAGCCGCATTGCTCCCACGGAAAACGACACAACGTATCGCAAGCATCTGCTTCGGGGAGAAGTTCACGACGAAAACGCGTTCGCGATGGGTGGCATAGCTGGGCACGCCGGAATGTTTACGACGGCGCCGGACCTCGCGGCGGTTTGCCAGATGCTTCTCAACGGCGGCAGCTACGCTCACCAGCGTTTCCTGACTCGCACGACGCTTGCACAATTCGCGGTGCCGCAATCGCTCGCGGCCAATGCGCGCACGCTCGGATGGATGGTTCCCACGGCGGATTCCACCAGTGGACGCTACTTTTCCGCGCACAGCTTCGGTCATCTGGGCTTTACCGGCACGTCAATCTGGATTGATCCGGACCGGCAGCTTTTCGTTATCCTCCTCACCAACCGCGTTTATCCCACGCGTGCAAACGATAAAATCGCGGCTGTGCGCCCCGCCGTGCATGACGCCGTTGTCGAGGCCCTCGGCTTGACGAAGCCAATCTCCTAAGCGAGCCGTCGTTGCCCACCTCACAATCACATCTCATAGACACTCCCCCCTTACTCAATGGGCGATTGCCGACGGATTCGCACAACCGAAATACCGCGCCCGATGCGAAAATAGATAGGCGCAATGGCCAGCAAGCCACCTCGAGCGACTGAACAGCGGATTCCCCGAACGCGGAGGCTCGATTCAAAGCCGACGCTGGAGATCCTTCGGGCGATCCATCGAGAAGACGCCACAGTGGCGCGAGCCGTCGCCCGAGCGATTCCGGCGATCGGGAAGGCTGTGGACGCCATCTCGCAAGCGCTGCAAAGCGGCGGAAGACTTTTCTATGTCGGCGCGGGAACCAGTGGACGCCTTGCAACGCTCGATGCCGCCGAAATTCCGCCGACGTTTGGCACGCCATCGCGGTTGGTTCAGGCAGTAATTGCGGGAGGTCGCCGCGCGCTCACGCATGCAGTGGAAGGCGCGGAAGACAATCGCGCGCAGGGCGCACGCGACCTGGCTGATCGCCGCGTAAGCCAGAACGACGTCGTCGTCGGAATCGCCGCCAGCGGATCGACGCCCTACGTTCTCGGAGCTCTGGAGTTCGCGCGACGCCGCGGCGCGATCACGGTTGGGGTGACTTCAAACCCGCGGTCGCCGCTGAGCCAACTGGCGGCAATCAGCATCGTGACCGAAACCGGACCGGAAACGATCACCGGGTCTACGCGGATGAAAGCGGGCACGGCCCAAAAAATGGTGCTCAACATGCTCTCTACCGCTGCGATGGTTCGCATGGGCCGCGTATATGACAACTGGATGGTCGGCGTGGCGCTGACGAATCGGAAGTTGCAGACGAGAGGTTTGCGGATCCTGGCGGAGGCTTCCGGCGCAACTGTGGCCGAAGCGACACGCGCCCTGCGGCAATCAGGACACAACATGGCCATAGCGCTGATTATTTTAAAGAACGGCGTCACAGCGAGCGAAGCGCAACGCCGATTGCGCAACGCCGGCGGGAATATACGGAAGGCTCTTTCGCTCGAAGTGCAAACTCCGAAGGGTCAAAAGAAACGACATGGATAAACTGCTGATCGAAGGTGGAAGACCACTCGAAGGATCCGTGCGCATAAGTGGCGCGAAGAATGCCGCGCTGCCCGCCATGGCGGCGGCATTGCTGACCTGCGAACGCGTTGAACTCGATAACATTCCGAGGGTGCGCGACATCATCACCATGGGACGCCTGCTCGCATACATGACCGCGACCGTCGAAACCCCCGAACTTCCTCCGACCGCGATGATTATCCAGGCGAAGACCGTCAACGGCGCCGAAGCTCCATACGAATTGGTGCGCACGATGCGCGCGTCCATCCTTACGCTTGGGCCTCTTGTCGCCCGCAACGGTTCCGCGCGCGTTTCGCTTCCCGGAGGATGCTCGATTGGCGCGCGTCCCGTGGATCTGCATCTGAAAGCGCTCGAACAAATGGGCGCTGAAATCGGCACTTCGCACGGTTACGTCGAAGCGCGGGTTCCGGGCGGAGGCCGCCTTCCCGGCGGAAACGTTCATTTCGACAAAATTACCGTTACCGGAACCGAGAATATACTGATGGCGGCCGTGCTCGCCAAGGGCGAAACGAAAATCGAAAATGCGGCCCGCGAGCCGGAAATTACAGACCTGGCGGAGCTTCTAATCAAAATGGGCGCGGAAATCGAAGGCGCGGGAACGTCCACAATTCGCGTGCAGGGAAAAGAAAAACTTCACGGGGCTCGGCATACAATCATTGCCGACCGTATCGAGGCCGGTACTTTCCTCGTCGCAGGCGCCATCACGAACGGCTCGCTTGAAATTATCGGCTGCGTTCCCGAACATCTGGCGTCGGTGATCGCCAAACTGCGCGAAACCGGCGTCGAAATCCGGGAGACCGCTCCTGACACTCTCGTTGTTCGCGGCGCGAAAAAGTTGGGCGCGGCTGACGTCATCACCGAGGAATATCCCGGCTTCGCCACGGACATGCAGGCGCAATTCATGGCGCTCGTCACCCAGGCCCAGGGAACATCGGTAATAACCGAGAGGATCTTCGAGAATCGTTTTCTGCACGCCAGCGAAATGATGCGCATGGGCGCGAATATCTCCATCGAAGGACGCCGCGCCGTAGTTCACGGCCCCACGACACTTTCTGGTTCCGGCGTAATCGCTTCGGACTTACGCGCGAGCGCATCGCTGGTTCTGGCCGCGCTCGTCGCGCAGGGCGAAACACTCATCGATCGCGTCTATCACATCGACCGCGGCTACGAGCGCATCGAGGAAAAGCTCTCATCCGTCGGCGCACGCATCCGCCGCGTCAGTTAATCGATAATTTCCGCTAAAATTTCTAATATAAGAAAGTGGCGCCGGCGAGACGCCGGCGGTTTTGAGTAATGTGGCTGGCAAGAATCGCCGGCGAGACGCCGGCGCCACAAATTCGCACCTTCGCGACAGCGCAATTTATTTTTGTTTTGTTGCATGCAGGACTAAAGTATTCCCACCCAGTAGCACTTCATCCGAGGCAAGTTCCGCCGTCCAGCGTTCGCGGCGCTTGTGTGCCGATGTAAGCCGACTGAAGAAGCGTATCGTTGCGGCAAGTGGCCAGTATAGCCATATATTCGGCTTTGGTTTGTCGCGATACGTGCCCAGGACCTGAAATCCGTATTTTTCGAGAATGTAGCGCAGTTCGGTATAGGCGATGGGATTGATGTGCAGGACGACTTCCTCTTTTTCGCCCCACTGTTCGTGCCGCATGCGCAGGTGCTCGTGCGAAATAGGTTTGAAGTGCGATGTGTATCCGTTGAGCAGCCACTTCACGCGTTCTTCGATATTCAGGATGTTGGGCACACTGATGACGAGCTGCCCGCCGGGCGCCAGCAGGCGCGCGAATTCGCGGATCGCCTGATGCGGATTCTCAATGTGTTCCAAGCCTTCCAGACAAGTGATGTATTGGAACTCCGCATCGGCGTACGGCAATGTCCCGGATAAATCGCCGCGACGCACATCGATATTTCGCACAACAAAGATTTCGGGGTACAGGTCGCACGCCTGCACCTGGAATCCTGCTTCCAAGAGGCGCGCGGAAAGCGCTCCCTCCCCTGCGGGAACGTCCAGCAATTTACCGCGCGGGAAGGGATTGAGAATGCGAGCGACAGTTTCGTGGATTTCCGGCCGTGCAATCGGCACAGGCGCGCGGCCTGAATCGTTTGCCGCATCCGCAACTTGTTTTTTACCGGGCGAGCTCAATCGTTTGGCACTCTCAGATGTGGACGATAACACGATTTTGATGTTGCGCGTCGCTTCAAGGCTTCCCTGAAGTCCTCTGTGAACTCCGTGATTTTCTCAGCGTTCTCTGTGTTAATCCTGTGAACTCGAGTTAGCGAAGCTCGGCCCAACGAAAACAATCGCGCATGTGATCATTTACCATGCCGGTGGCCTGCATCAGTGCGTAGCAAATTGTCGAGCCTACAAAGCGAAATCCGCGTTTCTTCAAATCCTTGCTCATCGCGTCGGATTCCACCGTCCTGGCCGGGACATCTTTTCTTCCACGGGGCCCGTGTTGCTTCGTCTTTCCTCCGGTGAATTGCCAGAGGTAGGCATCGAAGCTTCCGAACTCGCGCTGCACGGCGAGAAACGCTTCCGCGTTGGAAATTGTCGCGGAAATCTTCAAACGGTTTCGAATGATTCCCGGGTCGGCGAGCAATGTCCGCACTTTGCGAGCGTCGTATTTCGCGATCTTTGCCGCATCGAATCCATCCAGCACTTCGCGATATCGCTCGCGCTTTCGCAAGACCGTTTCCCAACTCAGGCCCGCTTGCGCGCCCTCCAGAATCAGGAATTCGAACAGCAGGCGATCGTCGTGAACAGGCACACCCCACTCCTCGTCATGGTAGCGGATCATGAGGTCGCTGCCAGCCCAAGCACACCTGCGCCGGGACCTCTGCTCGATCCCGGCGCGATTTCCATGAGGCATGTGTTGTTTACCCGAGATGACGCTGGACGGCTTTTTCGATCTGGTCGCGCGGCACCGCGCCAACCACCTGCTCGGCCACTTGTCCACCCTTGAAGATGAGCAGCGTTGGGATGCCGCGGATGTTGAACTTCCCTGCGGAGTTCGTGTTTTCGTCGACGTTCAATTTGACGACCTTCATCTTGCCCGCGTAAGCGGTCGCGATCTCGGCGACGGTTGGCGCAAGCATCAGGCACGGCCTGCACCATTCCGCCCAAAAATCCACCATCACCGGTTGGGTCTGGCTGGCGTCGATGACCTCGGCCTGAAAA
>JAOAPW010000196.1 GCA_025463105.1 Candidatus Acidiferrum typicum
AGGTCAAGCCGAAGCGAACCGGCCACCTGGCGCATGGCCTTGATCTGGGCGTTGCCGCCGACGCGGCTCACCGATAGCCCCACGTTGATCGCCGGCCGGATGCCGCTATTGAAAAGATCGGCTTCCAGATAAATCTGCCCGTCGGTAATCGAAATCACGTTGGTGGGAATGTACGCCGAGACGTCGCCCGCCTGCGTCTCGATCACGGGCAGCGCTGTGAGAGAGCCCGCGCCCAATTTGTCGTTGAGCTTCGCGGCGCGTTCCAGCAAACGCGAGTGAAGGTAGAAAACATCACCCGGGAACGCTTCGCGCCCGGGAGGACGCCGCAGCAGCAAGGAAATTTCGCGGTAGGCCTGCGCGTGCTTGGAAAGATCGTCGTAAAAACATACGGCGTGCCGCCCGGAATCGCGGAAAAATTCACCCATCGCGCAAGCGGCGTACGGCGCAATGTATTGCAACGTAGCAGGCTCGGTGGCCGATGCCGCAACGACGATGGTGTAATCCATTGCGCCCGCGTCAGTCAGGACCTTCACGACTTGCGCAATGGTCGAGCGCTTTTGCCCGATCGCGCAATAGATGCAGATTACGTCGCCGCCCTTCTGATTCAAAATCGTGTCCAGAATGATCGCGGTTTTGCCCGTCTGCCGGTCGCCGATGATTAATTCGCGCTGCCCGCGGCCGATCGGGATCATCGAATCGATGGATTTGATTCCCGTCTGCAGCGGTTCGCGCACAGGTTGGCGGTCGACTACGCCAGGAGCGATGCGCTCGATGGGGATGCGCTGGTCGGTGGCAATGGGACCTTTGCCGTCAAGCGGCAATCCGAGAGGGCTGACGACGCGGCCCACCATCGCTTCGCCTACTGGAGCCGACATAATCGTTCCCGTGCGCTTGACCGTATCGCCTTCCTGCACCAGCGTGTATTCGCCGAGCAGCACCGCGCCAACTTGATCTTCTTCAAGGTTGAGAGCAATTCCGAAAACGTCATGCGGAAACGCCAGCATTTCGCCGGACATCGCTTTTTCCAGGCCATAAATGCGCGCGATACCGTCGCCCACGGAAATGACCGTGCCGACCTCTTCGACGGCCACAGCCTGTTCGTAGTTGGCGATCTGCGCCTTCAATATTTTCGTGATTTCATCCGCTTTGATCGAAGCCATCCCCGCTCCTATTCCGAAATCATTCGGGCGCGCAAGCGATCGAGTTGCGCGCGCACCGAGCCGTCATAAATTGTCGAACCGATTTTTACGATGGCGCCGCCGATCAGCGCCGGATCCGTATTGAATTGCGCCTGGACCATCTTTCCGGTGAGTTTCTCCAGCGCGGCATCCAGTTCCGCGCGCTCGCCCTCCGTCAAATCCGCCGCCGAAGTAACCGTCGCTTGCATGACTCCCTGCCGCGCATCCAGCAGAGCGCTGAACGCCTGCTCGATTTCCGGAAGCATTCCCGCGCGGCGCTGATCGACAATCACAAAAAGATAATTGCGCAGGGTCCTGCTCGCGCCCATCCGCGCGACCAATTGCTCAATCGCGGCATGCTTGCTCGCCCGCGCTATCGAGGGATTCGACAAAAAGGCGTGTAACTCGGCGGATTCGCGGACCATCGCCGCAAATGCCGCAAGTTCCTCTTTCACCCGGTCGGCCTGCTTATTCTCCAGCGCGACGTCGACCAGTGCACCCGCGTACCGCTCCGCAAGGGCCTTCAATTCGTGCTCCTTCCAAGTTCACCGAGGAACGCGTGGAATATCCTGGCGCGGACTTCACCATTCATCCGCGATCTTACCAGCGCTCCGGCGCGTTCCACCGCCATGGAAGCCGCGATGGCACGCAACTCCTGCTGCGCGGCGCGTTCAGAGGCGGCCAATTCGCCACGCGCCGCCTGCATGATTTTTTCAATTTCCACGCGCCCCGAAGCGAGCAGGCGTTCCGCTTCGGCTTCCGAATCCCGCCGCGCCGCTTCGCGCAATTCGGCAATTTCCTGGTTCAGACGCGCAATCTTCGCCTCTACCGCATGCAGTTCGCGATCCGCCTCAGCTTTCGCGGCGGAAGCTTCCGTAATACTTGCCGCGATGGCCTTCGCATTGGCGCGGAAAAACGAGCCGCCGTGCTTTGCAATCAGGTAGGCAATCCCGCCAAAAACGATAGCGAAGTTGAGCCAACGAAAAAAAAGTCCCGGCGTGAATCCACTGGACTCCTCCCCCGTGCCTTCTGCAGCCAACGCGGGAATCGCCGTAAAGACAAAAGTAAAGAGCGCGGTTGCGAGGAGCGGTACCGCCCGCCGAGAAACTCTCGTCGGGGCTATCATCGGGCCTCCCCGCGTCGCGCGCCGCCCGGGCTTGAAGGCGCCCCGGCAAGAATGTTTTCGGCGATTTCGCCAGCGAGGACATCGCTGGACCGTTCAAGTTGCACCCGCGCAGCTTCCACATCCGCGGCCAGCGCCTTCTTTGCGGCCTGCAACTCCTGTTGCGCCGCTGAACGCGCCGCAATCACCGATGCCTGCCGCTCGTCCATGACGCGCCGGCGAACCGCCTCCTGCTCGATAAAAATTTCTCCGCGCGCTTTCCGCAGCGCTTCGTTATAGGCGCGCAGCTTCTCCTGAACGGCGGCACGGCTCGCTTCCGCTTCCTGACGCGCGCCCACGGCACGCTTGTGGCGTTCGGACAGAACGCGTTCGAGCGGGCCAAAAAAACTCCAGCGCAAAAAAAGATAAAAAAGGAAAACGAGAATGACGGTCGGAACAGCCGACAGAAACAAATCGCCGAGTTGGTTTAAGATTTCCACCGATTATTCAGGGGCATCCGACACGCCCGTACACGCTTCTCCGGTAAACCTGAAGTGCACACCCACACCACAGGCTATTCCTAGCCTCGACAAAGGAGTGATTTTATAACACCGGAGTGCGTTTCGCGCAAGCCTTTGTGCCTTCAACCTTCAAGACTGCTCAGCTCCAAAACCAAACTCCCCTCGCTTACTCAGCAAGGATCCGCTTTGCCCCAGTTGATTTCCTGGAACATAAAATAATCGAAAATATTGGCGATTCTCGGGGGCCCTTGCTAGGGTGTTAACCAGGTGATGAACCAAGCTACTGAAATTTTACCTGCTCCTCCGGCGACTCTTCCCGCGCCCGACCGCGTGCGTACCGGCACCACCACAAGTTCCTGGTTGCTGATTTTGATCACGCTGGTTGCCGCCGTCCTGCGCCTTCACGCCATCACTACAAAAAGTTTTTGGCTCGACGAAGGCATCAGCGTCGAAATCTCCCGTCTGCCTTGGCG
>JAOAPW010000203.1 GCA_025463105.1 Candidatus Acidiferrum typicum
GCACTGAAACCTCACTGTGTTGTCTTTTCGCGAATGTTCAGCTCGAGCTTCCAGCGCTGCGTGTCGTTGCGGGATACGCACCAGACCTCGAGGGTGCCGAGTTCGGTGACGCGAGTCTCGAGCCGCACCGGTACAACCGTTCCCTGCTGGCCATCCAGTTTGAGCGTGACCTCCAGCGGGCTGAGTTCCTCGATATCGGTTCCCCAATCTTCCAGCAGGCTGCCGACCTGGTCCTGTTTACGGACGCTCGAACTTAGGAAACGAAACTCGGCTGGTTCGCCGACGATGAGGCCAAACTCTCTGTTGGGAATCGTGGCCTCGGCGCCTTCCTCCATGCCAAAGGGAACGACACAGAGCGCCTTGAGCGGAGCTTCCATGCCGGGCACTGCCGGCATTGCGCTTTCAATCCCGATGTAGTAGGTGCGCGAGGCGCCACTGCGGATACGCACGCCGCGACCGCCACGCGCCTTCCCGTAATAGGCCGCGCCGCGCGCGACGGCGTGTTCCAAGTCGGGAGCTTCTAGGATCTGCTCTGCCCCGAGCGCGTCGAATCCTTCTTGTCGCAACCAGCTATTCAACACCTCAACCACCCGGTCGCGCAGCACCGCCGCTTTCATCACTCCGCCGTTGAACAGGATGTGCGTGGGACAAGCCAATCCGCTGCGGCCGCGCCGAATGCCCGCCGCCTCGGGACTGTTGCGAACTTGCTCCGACAGAAACCGTGCAAGGTGCTTGGTGACGGCTGGATCGGCCGCATAGGGCAGGCCCAATTCCTGAAAGCCAACACGGCGTTGCCGCGCAGGTAATTCGCCGCTCGCGACCTTGGGGAAGAATCCTTCGATCAGGATCTGGTTGAGATCTTCACGCGCCAGTTCCGTCTTGATGGTGCCGCCGATGAGTTTCGTACCCTTGCCCAGTAATGTGATTGGGCGATTCTGCGTCCTGGGCGATTCGAAGAGCTTTTCCTTTGCGATACGGCACTGATGCCACAGGCTGTGC
Source organism: Candidatus Acidiferrum typicum (assembly GCA_025463105.1). Taxonomy (GTDB): domain Bacteria; phylum Acidobacteriota; class Terriglobia; order Acidiferrales; family UBA7541; genus Palsa-360. The sequence continues at coordinate 1,000 of JAOAPW010000203.1, forward strand.
AAACTCCAGGTATCGATGCGGTTGCCCGAGGCTTCCAGGCGCTGCTGCAGAATGCGCGCCAGCGCTAAGTCCATGTTGTCGCCGCCCAGCAGGATGTGGTCGCCAACGGCGACGCGTTTCAGCGTCAGTTCGCCGTTCTCGTCGGAAACCATAATGAGGCTGAGATCCGTGGTGCCGCCGCCCACGTCGCACACGAGGACGAGGTCGCCGACCTTAATCCGGCGGCGCCAGGCATCACCCTGGCTTTCAAGCCACGCGTAAAAGGCAGCCTGAGGTTCTTCCAGCAACGTGACGTGGTGATAACCGGCCTGTTCGGCGGCGCGCCTGGTCAACTCGCGTGCTTCTTCGTCGAACGAAGCGGGCACAGTGAGCAGCACGTCCTGTTCCGCAAGAGCACGTTCAGGTTGATCCCTTCCCTCGCCGCTGTCCCACACGGTGCGCAAGTACTGCAAGAATTGTGATGACGCTTCGACCGGCGACAGCTTGGGCACCTCCTCGGGCGCTTGCCAGGGCAAGATCGGCGCAGTACGGTCCACCGCAGCGTAAGAGAGCCAGGATTTGGCGGAGGCGACCAGGCGGTTCGGACTCTCCGCGCCGCGTTTGCGCGCCAATTCGCCGATCACGAGCTTCGGCTCGGGTTCCCATGGCAAGGCGAGGCTGCCCTTGGGAAAATCGAAGTCGCCCGGGATGTAGAGAAACGACGGCAGCAACGTGCGTTCCGCCACTTCGTTCGGATTCACAAGCTGCGGAATGCCGCAGACCTCGATGCGGCTTTCCTCATCGACAGCAGTGGCGTCGCAGCTCGCCATCGCCGAATTTGTGGTTCCTAGGTCGATGCCAACGATGTATTTTGCCGCCAACGAAAATCTCCTCTTCAAACCCACTTTTGTTGCGAAGATGTGGAACAGCCGTTATGTAAGTTCAACCTCAGCTGGCGCAACCACCATCCGGCCGGCGCCCTGCGGCAACGGTGGTAGATTCACTTCCTTTACGCGCCAGCCTTTGTGTCGTAACACACCGCGAATTGGCGGCTCTCCTGCCACGTTGCCGATCAATTTGATGGCTGCTGGGTCAAAACCCGCGTGGACCGTCACCGGTTGATCCTCTTCGGAGTTCACAATCGACTCCAACTTTACATAATGGTCGAGCACCTGTCGGCAAGTTTCGTGGATTGTGCGGACAGCGGCTCCCAGCTGAGCGTCCGGATACGCGGAGATGTCCTCCGCCAGGAAGTCGATGAGCCGCCCGTCGCGTTGCAGCAGCGCCAGCATCTGCACGGCGCGATCGAACGCTTCCGAGGCTGGCCGTTCAACTTCCTTCAGGCGAGAGACGGAAGACACAGCAGCTGCAGGCACCTGCGGAACCGGACCGGCAGGCTTGACCCGGTTCTGTGCGATGTCATTGGGAGTGTCATCGTGGAACAGGCTTGAAAAGAAATGCCGAAAGGCAAAAACCGTTCGTTTCCAGAATCCGTTCATAGCTACTCCGTATAGTCAGACAGCCGACGAGTTAGAATGATTCACCGCTTGCGCGTGTCGAGTTCGGGGATAATCCGAGCGGTTCGTGTGCATCATACCAATACGCTCAGATGATTCAAAATCGCGGACGGAGGAGGACGGCGCTTTTGCGGGTTTAGATTGAGCAAACGGCAAAGATCAGCACGACAAGAGCGCAATTCACTTACGATGATCGCGGTCGAGGAGATTGTCGGCCGGAAGATTCGGGCGCCACCTCCTGCTTCCCAGACGGGTTCTGCGTTCTCCAGAGGTTACGTCTTGTGCGATGTGAGGAGCCTTTCGCGCATCGTCCCGTACGCGAATTGCTTCTCGATTGAAAACCGGCTTGCACCTCAACACCAACTGTCATACTTTACGTTCGTAAAGTAATAATAGGTCGTGCGCGAATGCTCGGCCGAGTGACAATCGCAAGCGCAGCGGCTAGCAGGAGGTGGAAGTCATGCAACTGGGGAATCGCAGCCGACTAAAGGTGTGGCCAGGTCTCGCCGCTCTGATTGGAATCACGTGCCTGCTGTGCGATTTTGCGCTGGGGCAGTCTCAAGCCCGGACCGACGCTGACGTCCCCGACTTGGGAGCGAAAGCGCGGCAGGCCGAGATCGACATTTTTCGAAATCGAGATTCCACGGCCATTGATCGCTTCTTTTCGGATCTGTTCGTGCAACACGATCCGAATATTGCTGACGGACTGTCCGGCCTGAGGACTTTCGTGACTGAGGTGAAGAATTCCGGGAAAACCAACGTCACGGTCTATCGCACGGTTGTGGACGGCGAAACTGTCATGCTTCATTCGAAATACGAAGGTTGGCCCGGCTTTTCGGGGCCGGTCATAGCGTTTGACCTGTTTCGTTTCAAGGACGGAAAAATCGTCGAACATTGGGGCGGACAAACCCCCGAGGCCGCTCCCAATCCGTCCGGGCATACACAGGTGGATGGTCCGACTGTTGTTGTTGATCGCGAACAGACGGAAGCGAATCGAACTCTCGTTCGCAACTTCAAGCAAGTCGTGACCGTTGAATTGCGTTTCGATCGTGCCGATGAATTCATCGACACTGATCATTACGTTCAGCATGCCTCCAAAGTGAGTGACGGAGGCGCTCAGATGAAAGCGCGGGTGTCCGGGGTGGTGAAGCCCGGCGCCGCCCAAGTGCTGATACCTCGCCGGTACATTGCGAAAGGCAATTTCGTTCTTGCCCTCGTAGAATCACGCACCGAACCGCCCACGGCAAACTACGATCTTTTTCGAGTGGCGAACGGTAAGATCGTCGAGCATTGGGACGTGCTCTCTGTCATTCCGCCCCAGAATCAGTGGAAGAACACCAACGGACCATTCTGAGCATCATCCGGAAAACAACGAAGGTGCCGCTCCTACATTGACAGGCAGAGAATAGCGCGAATAGGGTTTCTGGTCGGTACTCGCGCAAAACACTCGGGGGAGCATTGGCCAGCCGAAGTTACTTCCCAGGCCGTGAATTATCGGGGGAGCCGGGCAACTGAACTTCAAACGATCGCCAGAGACGCGATGAAGCGCAAACCCGATGATAAAGCGGCTAAACCCGTCGTTGGCGGCCACGGGCACCGCAAAACGCGCGCGCAGCAGGATCGCGCGCTTGCCACGCGTTCGGCCATTCTAAACGCCGCAATCGCCGAATTCGCAGAGCACGGCTTTGAGGGTGCCCGCATCAGGCGCATTGCGGAGCGAATAGGCCTGCAACATCCGCTTATTACGTATCACTATCGGAGCAAGGACATTCTTTGGCGAGCAGCAGCCGAGCACGCCTTCACGCGCATTCGCGAGGAGTGGGACGATCGCGCCCCGGAACTGGCCACGATGTCGCCACTCGAGCGCCTACATCAGGAATACCGCACTGTCTTCGAATACACCGCCGCGTTTCCGGAGTTCCACCGTTTCATGCGGCAGGAATGTTTGTCGCATAATCCAAGGCTCCGCTGGGTAGCTAAGACGGTGCTCCGACCCCTCATTCAGCGATTACTTCCCCAAATCAGCGCGGCTCAAGACGAGGGCTTGCTTCCGAAAGTCGAGCCCATCTTGTTTCACTACATGATGGTTAGCCTCACGGCCACGTTGTCGGGATTCGGGCCCGAGATGGAATTCATCACTGACCTATCGCCTAAAGACTCCGGAACCGCGCAAGCCTATTGGCGCCTGGTCGAAGAGATCGTGTTCGGTGAATCACCTGACGTTCCGCGTTCAGGGAAGCGAAAAACACTGACCTAGAGCAGGTTGGCGTCATTCATTTGGGGGTTTTCCGCGCTGGTCCTGAGTCGATCGCGGACGGTCGCGTCGCCAATCCCCAATTTGGCGGCAATCTTTCGCAAGGAGTACCCTTTCGTCCTTAGTTGGAGAATCTCCACTAAGTTTGTTTTTGCACGAGGACGACCCAGCTTCTTGCCATTCGCCCGTGCATTCCGAATCCCTGCACTTACTCGCTCCCGTATCAGCTCACGCTCAAGCTGTGCGACCGCCGACACGATTGTGAAAAGGGCCTGGCCCAGCGGCGTGCTGGTGTCTACATTTTCCTGATAACTGATGAATTGGATTCCCAGCGAGCGGAATTCCTCTAATGCCGTGAGGAGATGTTTGGTAGACCGCGCAAATCGGTCAAACCGCCACACGATGATTACGTCAAACTTCCGCTTGCGGGCATCATCCATGAGCTTGTTAAGTTCTGGGCGTGAGTCCTTCGCGCCCGATTGGCCGACGTCTACATATTCACGGACGAGGTCAAATCCCCGAGCCGCGCAATAGGCGCGCAGATCGCGGACTTGTAACTCGCAGCTTTGGTCTTTTGTACTGACCCTTGCGTAGATTCCTATTCGCATGAGTTATATCTACTGGGCGGGGAGCGGAAAAAGCTAATTTTCCGCTCCCCAAAAGATGTGCTGAGCGGTGGAGTCCGAAACCTCGTTGACGCGGCGAATGAATCGGACTAGGAACAAACGCCAACGAAATTATTAGCCCGAGCATTAGCCGCAGGTTTGGGCGCGACGGAGCTATTTAGAATCACAGCGGTTAGAAATATGGCGGAGAGGGTTAAACCTA
>JAOAPW010000222.1 GCA_025463105.1 Candidatus Acidiferrum typicum
ACTCATAAATAAGGTTTTTCGGAGATCGTATCCATGTCCACCACACCTGCCACCAAGGGACTTGAAGGTGTAGTTGCCGCAACTTCCAGCATCTGTTTCATTGACGGCGACAAAGGCATTCTCGCCTATCGCGGTATTGACATCCATGAACTCGCGCAGCATTCCACGTTTGAGGAAGTCTGCTACCTGTTGTGGTTCGGAAAGCTGCCCACCGCGAAGGAGCTTGCTGATTTCCAGGCGCAACTTGGGGCGGAGCGGAGGCTGCATCCCGATATCATCAAGTTGCTGAAAGGTCTGCCTACAAGCGCGCCGCCTATGGAGGTGTTGCGCACGGCGGTTTCTGCGCTGAGTATGTATGACCCCGAATCGGCGAAGGTGGACCACGATTCCAACATCCGCAAGTCGATCCGGCTTACATCGCAAATCGCGATGATCGTGGCTGATTTTGATCGCATCCGCAAAGGCAAAGACCTTGTCGAGGCCGATAAGTCACTCTCGCACTCCGCAAATTTCCTGCTGATGCTTAACGGTGAGAAGCCGTCTGATACTGCTGACCGCGCCCTCGATGTCGCGCTCATCCTCCATGCTGACCACGAACTCAATGCTTCCACCTTTGCCGCCCGCGTGACTGCTGCGACGCTCAGTGACATGCATTCCTGCATTACCAGCGCGATCGGCGCGTTAAAGGGTCCGCTGCACGGCGGAGCCAATGAAGAAGTCATGAAGATGTTGTTCGCCATCGACAAGGCGGGCGAAGATCCGGTGGAGCATGTGAAGCAGATGATGGCGGCCAAGAAGAAGATCTCCGGCTTCGGCCATCGCGTGTACCACACCGAGGATCCACGGGCGACGCACCTGCGGCGCATGTCGCGCGATCTCGGCACCAAGGACGGCAAGCCGAAATGGTATGACATGTCAGAGAAGATCGAGAAGTACATCAACGCGGAGAAGAAGCTCAACGCGAATGTGGACTTCTACTCGGCGTCCACCTACACCACGCTGGGCATCGACATTGATCTGTTCACGCCCATTTTCGCCATCTCCCGCATGAGTGGATGGGCTGCACACGTTATCGAGCAGCATGATGACAATCGTCTCATCAGGCCGCGCGCCGATTACGTTGGGCCAAAGTACCCGGCCAAGTACATACCAGTTGACCAAAGAAGCTGACCAATCCGAAAATAAAGCTTGAAACGCATGTTCTTGGTTTTGGGGCATCTCTAATCGTGGGCTGCGGAGCAACCCACGCCATAGAAACTGTCACCCTATGGAGATGCGGTCTATTGGCTTCTGGGCGACGTTAAGACTATTACATACAGCACTTGCCTCAGTACTCACAGTTGTGGCTCTGCCTTGGCTGTGCCGATGATTGTGGAAATGGTGAAATCCTCCCGCATCTCAGAATCCCGTCGTTTGGCACTGCTCCAAAGCGAGCGAAGCTTACGCGCCATTTTTGAAGAAGCAGGAATCGGTGTCGGCACCGCAAACACTGAAGGCGTCATCCTCAGTTGCAATCCCTCCTTTTACAAAATGCTGGGATACTCCGCCGAGGAACTCGTTGGAAAACATATCAGGGACATCACTTATCTCGAGGACTCCGGTGGCTTGCAGAGTTTCACGGACTTGGTTTCGGGAAAGATTGACCGCTACAGCGTGGACAAGCGCTATAAACGCAAAGATGGCGAGCTCATTTGGGTACACATCGTCGCATCGCTGGTCAGACCTCACGGAGAAGAGCCCTATACCGTGGCTTTGATTGAGAACATCACCGAGAGGATACTTGCGCAGGAAAACGAAAGAAAGCTGGTGCAGCAAGAGAAGATCTCCGAAACGCGGCGTACTGAAAGCCTGGAACGCGACGGCCGCTTCCGCGCGGTGATCGAAGCTGCCGGGATCGGCGTCTCTACCGCCGACCTGAGCGGCAAAATCCTTACGGCCAATCCCGCATGGCTGAAGATGATGGGATATTCCAATGACGAGATCACAAGCCTGAACTTTTGGGACTTCAGTCACCCCGATGACATAGCCGTCGACAAGGAACTCTTCAAACAACTGGTGGAAGGAAAAATTCCACAGTACGCAGTGGTGAAGCGGTATTACCGGAAGACTGGCGAGCCACTCTGGTGCCGCGTCACTGTCACCATGGTGCACAACCAGGAAGAGCCCTCTTACGTGGTCAAGGTCGTGGAGAATGTGACCGAGCGCAGACGGGCAGAAGAGAATGAGAAAAAGCTTGCTGCCGAGCAGGCCGCCCGCAGTGAAGCGGAAGATAGTCTGGCCCTGTTGAATTCGGTGCTTCAGCACATGCCCGCTGGTGTGGCCATCATTGATGGTTCCGGCAAAGTACTGCTGATGAACCGGCAACTGAATGCGCTCAGTGAACAATCCGCTTCATCAAGTGGAGATGCCTCGGGCGAGAACTCGCCATTGCTGAGCACTCTCCGGAGCGCGGCACTTTCGAATGCCATTGAGCACGGTGAAGTTCTGGAGCAGCGGGAGATTCAGTTCACGCGCGCAGAAGGCGACAAGGGTATATTGCGCATCAGCGCTGCTCCGGTCTACGACCTCAAGGGCAGGATCATCGCCGCGGTCACCACAGCCTATGACATTACCGAAAGCCGCAGGGCGGAAGTGGCATTGCGGACCAGCGAAAAGCTGGCCAGCGTAGGACGGCTTGCCGCCACCATCGCGCATGAGATCAACAATCCTCTGGAATCGGTCACGAATATCCTCTACTTGCTGGCTTCAAGTTCGGTGGTGGGAGCGGAACCGAAAAAGCTGGTGGAGATGGCGCAGCACGAACTTGCCCGCGTAGTCCACATTGTGCGGCAGACACTCGGCTTCTACCGGGAATCTACGACACCCGTGCCAATCAGTCTGGGAGAAGTGATTGATGATGTGCTGGGACTTTATTCGCGCAAAATTGAAGAAAGCAATGCCAAGGTAACCCGGTACTTTGCCCAGGTGCCCGCGGTGAAGGCCTTCCCCGGCGAAATGCGCCAGGTTTTTTCGAATCTCGTCGTCAATGCTCTCGATGCCATCGGAAACAATCCGAAGGGGGCGATCTCGATCAAGGTATCCCGATCGAGAGATTGGCGGTCCCCCGGGCGCACTGGCGTCAGAGTATTGATATCCGACAACGGCGCCGGTATTCCCGCCGAACACCGAAAGAAGATCTTCGAACCGTTTTTCTCCACCAAAGGAGAAAAGGGGACTGGGTTAGGACTATGGGTGAGTCATGGGATCGTGCAGAAGCACGGCGGCAGCATAATCTTGCGCAGTTGCCAGAATAGCGGGCGCCCGGGAACCACTTTCAGCGTGTTCATCCCGGAAGAGACAGCTGAAGCCAGCCATGCAGCATAGGGTTGCGCGTGCCTCATCTTACCGGGCACGCCCTCCGGTGTAGAGGGTTGAGGGAAGGTGAGAGTTTTGCCCCGGAAGTCCAGAGATAATTCCTCCCGTGATGCAATCCAGCAATCCGCAGAGCAGCCGTTTGAATATCCAAAACTCAATCTGCCCATTCAACCTCCATTTCCGCCGATGGAGGCGAAAACCGCGAAAGAGATTCCATCTGGAGACGCATGGCTCTACGAACCCAAGTGGGACGGATTCCGCTGCCTGGCGTTTCGAGATGACAATTCAGTCGTGCTGCAGTCGAAAAGCGGACAACCGCTCACGCGATACTTTCCCGAGTTGGTGGACGCGCTTCTAAAAATCAACGCTGACCGCTTCGTCCTCGATGGCGAGATTGTGATCGAAACCGCCGGACATCTAGATTTCAATGCATTGCTCCAGCGCATCCATCCTGCCGAGTCGCGTATCAAGCGATTGAGCAGAGAAACGCCTGCACAGATTGTTATTTTCGACCTCCTCGTCGACGCTGATGGGTTCCTGCTCACCGATCTTCCGCTGCAAGACCGCAAGCAGATGCTGAGCACATTTTTCCGCGACGCAGTCCAGCCTAGTGCTGCCAAGCAGATGATCCGTCTCGCCCCGAGTTCCAGCTCCCATGAAGAAGCCGAAAAGTGGATGGCCGAGCTGGCGGCATTCGGATGCGACGGAGTGGTGGCCAAGTTGAAAGGCGAGCCATATCACTCCGGCGATCGCGATGCGATGGTCAAGGTAAAACGCCTGCGCACCGCCGATTGCGTCATCGGCGGATTCCGTTATGCGACCAAGAAGAATGCTGGCGTGGGATCCATCCTCCTCGGCCTGTACAACGATGCTGGCGAACTTGATCACGTCGGGTTCTGTTCCGGTTTCACAGCGGAGCAGAGGAAAGACCTAGTCAAGAAACTTGTTCCACTTATCGAAAAGCCTGGCTTCACCGGCAAAGCTCCTGGAGGCCCCAGTCGGTGGTCCCATGCGAATCCTCGCTCCACCGAGTGGGAGCCTCTCCGCCCAGAACTGGTCTGCGAAGTGCAATACGACCACTTTGCCGGCGGCCGATTCCGCCACGGGACCAAGTTCCTCCGCTGGCGTCCGGACAAGTGCCCGAAGCAATGTACCTTCGAGCAGTTGCAACCAGCCAAGCCGATTGCCAGAAAGGCAGCCTGATTGTCTTGAGAAGCACTGTGGGTGGCGCAGGCCTTCAGGCCTGCATTAAGGCCGAAATCCATCACCGGCTTTAGCCGCTGAGGTAGACAGGCTGTTGACTCCTCACCCCTTTTGCCCTTTCCACCCCCGCCATGTTATTCTTTTCAGGACAATAAATTGAACTAAAGACTAGGAGTGCATCAGCTTCAGTGTTAGCCAGCGAGAGAAAACAGAGCGTTATCAGCCAATACCGTACGCATCCTACGGACACAGGTAGCCCACAGGTTCAGATTGCAGTTCTGAGCGAACGGATCGGCGAATTGACCGAACATTTCAAGTCCCATCAGAAGGACCACGCGTCTAGACGCGGTCTTCTCATGATGGTCAGCAGACGTCGTCGCCTGCTTGACTACCTCAAGAGCCACGATTCCGAGTCTTACAAAGACGTCATTCAGAAACTCGGCATCCGCAAATAACTCCAGCTTGCAAAAATAGTTGGCGGTTTGTTTTGGCATTGCGGGAGGACTATTTCTTGTCTCCCGCCATGCATTCGTTTGACCATCTCTCGCGCCTGGCAGTGAAAGATCCCAGCAACGGAAATGCCTGATTCAGCCATCCGAACGCAATCGTTCCTTCAGCCAATCGTCTGCATTCCTGTCTGCATTGGCGCTCTCCAAATAGAAAAGAGGAAATCATGAAGCAAGAAACCACTGTCCAACTGGCAGGTGGAAAGTCCATCAGTATTGAAACCGGAAAACTGGCCAAGCAGGCGCACGGATCTGTTGTGATCCGCATCGGCGACAACGTAGTTCTCACCACTGCTTGTTCCAATCCGGAACCGCGTGAAGGCATTGACTTCTTCCCCCTCACCGTTGACTACCGCGAATACACCTACGCCGGCGGACGTATCCCCGGCGGATTCATCAAACGTGAAGGCCGTCCCAGCGAGCGCGAGATTCTCGTCTGCCGCATGATCGACCGCCCCATCCGCCCACTCTTCCCGGAAACTTTCCGGAATGAAACCCAGATCATCTCCCTCGTCCTCTCCGCCGACACCGAAAACGATCCCGACGTTGCCGCCATCAACGGCGCCAGCGCCGCGTTGACGCTTTCCGATATCCCGTTCAACGGTCCGGTTGGAGCCGTGCGCGTAGGACAAGTCGAAGGCAATTTCATCGTCAATCCCACTTACGCGGAAATGGCCGTAAGCACCGTGAACATCATGGTTGTCGGCACTGCCGATGGACTCGTCATGGTGGAAGCCGGCGCCAAGGGCGTTAGCGAAGAGACCACATTGGGAGCCATTGAGTTCGCGCACAACGAAATCAAGAAGATTGTCGCGGCCATCACTGATCTCGCTAAGAAGACTGGCAAGACCAAGAGGGAAGTGATTCCCGCGGAGTTCGACGAAGCCTACTACAAGGACATCCGCTCCAAGTATTGGGACAAGCTTGCTGACGCCTGCGACACCAAGAAATATCCTAAGGAAGAAAGCTACGCAAAGATCAAGGCCCTGAAGAAAGAGGGCAAGAACGCGATTCCGGAAGAAGACGTAGTCGGACGCACGAAGTTCGGCAAATACTTTGACATGCTCCGCGAAAATCTCTTCCGCGAGCAGGTCACCAAGGACCGTCGTCGTCCCGATAGCCGCGCCTTCGACGAGATCCGCCAGATCACGATCGAGACTAGTGTTCTTCCCCGCACCCACGGCTCTGCCCTGTTTACTCGCGGCGAGACCCAGGCGCTGGTCACCACCACCCTCGGCACTTCCGACGATGTTCAGCGCATTGAGCGATATCAGGGTGAATACAGAAAGAATTTCATGCTGCACTACAACTTCCCGCCATTTTCGGTGGGCGAGACTGGGCGCATGACCGGCGTAGGCCGCCGCGAGATCGGACACGGTGCTCTTGCTGAGCGCGCCATCAGCGCCGTTCTACCCGGTGAAGAGTGGCCGTACACCATGCGTGTCGTCTCTGACATTCTGGAATCGAACGGATCATCGTCAATGGCTTCCATCTGCGGAGCGTCACTCTCGTTGATGGATGCAGGCGTTCCGTTGAAGGCTCCAGTTGCCGGAGTCGC
>JAOAPW010000248.1 GCA_025463105.1 Candidatus Acidiferrum typicum
TCACTCGTCTTGCCGTTGAGGATTGCACGTGAACATCTCGATGATGAAATCATGCAAACAATCGTAGAGTTGTTTCTGAAAAGTCCATGGAAACTGTCTGTTCTCTATTTCGCGCGGGCGGAGCAAAAAAACATAGACGTGAACTTGAGGTTCGGCGGGTGCGGGCTCTACTTGGAGCCCGGCAGAGGATGGTGAATAGCGGATTTCAACTTCGACGCCTTCCGCCGCGGGACGCGCGCCAAAAACGAATAGCGGGTGTTCGTACCGGGCGAGCTCGGCACTCACTTTTTCAGCGAGGGCGTTCATTTCTGTCCGGCGGCGGACGCAGAGTCGAGTTCGCCGCGCGCATCCATCTCCGCCCAGACTTTCTCGAATGCCGCGAGCGCACTGGCATCAAACAGAACAAAGTGAATTCTCTCAAGCGATGTGGGGCTCTTTAGATGATCGACCACTTCCCGCAGCATGATCTGGGCGCATTCGGAAATTGGAAAGCCGGCAATCCCGGTGCCGACCGCGGGAAATGCTATCGAGCGGAGTTGCCACTCGGATGCGATTCGCAAGCAATGCGCCGTCGAAGACCGCAGCGCGCGCGCCGTGGTCTCTCCTCCTAACTGCATGCTCGCCGCGTGAATCACGTAGCGCGCGCGAAGCTTGCCTCCCGAGGTGATCGCCGCGCCGCCGATCGGTATGGCGCCAATTGCGTCGCATTCCCGTTGGATCGCTTCGCCGCCCTTGCGCCGGATTGCGCCCGCAACACCGCCGCCAAGCTGCAGCACATTGTTCGCGGCATTGACGATGGCGTCGACGTCCATCTCGGTCAGATCGCCCTGCATGAGAACTATCTTTTCACTGATCTTCACGAAAATTCCCCTGCTGTTTGCCAGGAGTTACTTGGCAATTCTTGCGAGCGCTTCCTCATCGTAACCCAGGACCATTTCAAATCCACGGAGAACGACAGGGCGACGAATCAAGTTCGGCTCGGCGGCCATCAGTTTCAGAGCCTCATCGCGCGACGGAGGATTTTTTGCCATCTTTCGCGTACGATAGAGTTCATTGCGCGTGTTCAAGAATTTGCGGTGGTCCGCGCTGCCGATGAGTTGATCGAGTTCGGCAATGGACAGTCTATCTTTTCCGAGGTCGCGCACGTCCAGCTCCGCTTTTTTCTTCTCCAAAAATGCCTTTGCTTTGCGGCATGTCGTGCAATTCGGCTTGTGCAGGAATTTGATTTTTGTTTTCGCCATATTTCAACTTCACTCCTTAGAAACCAAAATCCGCGGGCGCGGAAAGAGCGTGGTTCCGAACCCGCAAACTCTCCGCTCGAGTCTCGCCCAGCCGCTTCAAATACGAGTCTCGAGATGAAATCTCCGTAACCCAGTGTTTGATCCACCGCTCAAATCCATCCAGTTCGCGCGTCTGGTCATGATATTCGTGGAAGAAGGCATGGTCACGTCCATAATAACCTTGAACAGGCGCCGGATGCGCGCCGCTGGGTTCATGCACGACCGCTGCAACCAAGAAACCGGGAATGAGCGTGCGGTTTGGGTCCGAAGCGATCACTTTTGCGTCAACTATTTCTTCAGTGACCACAATCACTTTGCGCGATGCTCGCGCGCCATCAATTGCGACACCCAGGCTGCCCCACACGTGAGCGTTGCCGGCGGCATCCGCGCGCTGCACGTTCAGAATGGCCACATCCGGCCGCAACGCTCGCACAGCGATGAGCCGGTCTTCGTTTACGGGCGAAGAGAATTCCCGCAGATTGCCGTTGCGCTTGAGCAAATCGCTGCCGAGCGCAGTGTAAGTGGGCATAAACGGCACGCCCATAGCACCGGCGTGCAGCGCGAGAGCGAGCGTGAGATTCGTGTGATCCACCGTTTCGATCGCGCGCGGAATTCTCTTTTCAACGGCGCGCCGGAAGCAGTAACCCATTCCAGCGGACGCATTCCCCACCCATGCGGCCATCACGCGCGAAACGCAGCCCGCCCCGATCATCTGATCGAACAGAATGTCGGAAATGGGCCCGACAAGCGTCAGGTCGCGCCGCCCCTGGCGAATAATTTCATGGCCCGCGGCGAAAGGAATCATCTGCTCGAGCTGCGCTCCCAGCAGCACCATGGACCCGGACGGCACGTGTTCCGCGATCGCTTGTTGCATCGAAACGATTTTGGAAGCGGACATTCCCCTCATGATTTTGTCCAGAAATGATGGGGATCAATTTCGCGGATCACCGCGAGTTCCGCTGGATCCGGTTCCGGAGTTACAGCCAAATCGTCGGCCACGCGGAGCGTCCATCCTGTATTGCTCAGCACATCCTCCACGGTTACACCGGGATGCACGGAAGCCAGGTACGCCTCGCCGTCTTCGCCAAAGCGAAGCACGCCCATAGTGGTGATGATTGCCGAAGGGCCGGAGCGCAGCGGCAGTCCTTGCTCGCGCCGCCAGCCATTGCCTGTTCCATTTCCCGGCGAAGTGATGTGTCCGACGCGCGAAACCAGACGCTGGCGGCTGTGTTCGAGCAACACAACCGTCCGCTGCGAAAGACTTGCGATATCGCAGGCGCCGCCCGAGCCTGGCAAACGCACCTGTTGCCCGTTGCGACTGCCCCAGGTCGTGTTGAGGTTGCCAAACCGGTCCACCTCAGCCGCTCCCAGAAAGCCGACGTTTACGCGCCCTTGCTGCAGCAGCGACATTACCGAAAGCATGTCACCACAAAATGTCGCATTCAGCAAATTCGACGGATCACCCATGGTATAGAGCAGTTCCGGCGCGGGCGTGTCCCGAATCACGCCATTTTCGAAGAGCCCTGTAGCGCACGGCGCATGGGTTCGCTTGGCAACGCCGAAGGCGATCATCGGCAGACGCATTCCGACGAAAACCAGTTCGCCATCGCGAATCTCACGCGCCGCCGCCGCAACCATCAACTCACCCCGTGAGAACGGGCCGGCAGCGGTAGCTGAATTACTTTTTGTTGTCATGATTTATGCAGGAAAGTTTACCCGGGCCGGATCGATTATTTCAAACGCTTTGCTCGACAGCCACACCGTTTGTCCGCTCTTTCTCCAATTTCGTGAGCAGCCTGCCGAGTTGGCGAAAGTAACGGAGCTTGGCGTTTGGCCCGAGAGCGTTTTTTCCGCTCGTCGAGGGAAGAACGAAAACTAACGCGCCATAGAGGCGCTGCTTTTGCAGTCCGAGCTCGCATGGCCGTTGCGAAAAATTTTCATAGGCCGTCTTGCCGTTGAAGGCGATCACTTGAGGCGCATACTGTTCCAGCTTCTGAGCCAGCAGGATGCGGCCCTCAGCGAACTCCTCGCGGCGCAGTTCCTCGACCCCACGCGTCGGCCGCTTCACCAGGTCGGTCAGACCGATTCCGAATTCGATCATGCGCTTGTCATCACGATGGTCCAGAAGTTCCGGCAAAATCCCGGAGTCGTGAAGCAGTGGCCAGAATTCATTTCCACGTCCGGCGTAATAATGCCCGACACGAGCCGAGCGGTCCCCGGGATTACACCCCACGATCACGAGTTTCATGCCGCTGCGAAGATGGTCCGGCAGAGTTCGCATTTTATACCCGGTTCATCCGGGCGCCCCCGACTTTCTATTCGTTGTCCAGCTCACGCGCATCAAAT
>JAOAPW010000262.1 GCA_025463105.1 Candidatus Acidiferrum typicum
TACAAAGAAGCACTGCGCGCCGCGCTGTACCGTCTCTTGCGTTCAGCAAATCGCCGTGGTGGATAATTGGCGCGGCCCGCAGACGCTGAAACCTGTTGCGGCGCCGCCTTCCTCTTCTGAAGAACTCATACAGCTTACGCGCGCCGGTTCGCCGCCGGAGAGTTAAAAAACCGTGACTGGTGACTGGTGAACACCTCGAGTCTGATCAGCGTCTTCCGCTCTGTGGTCTTTGTGGCCTCTGTGTTGAAATCTTTTCGGAATTTAACACAGAGGGCACAGAGTAGGAGAACTCGTCACGCGCCAAGAGAATTGTCAGCGGACTGAGTTTCTGCTTCGTCGATAATCCTTCTTCGCATCCACCGTCGCAGAACACGTTTCCACCACATCAGCGTCCCAGTTACGAAAAGTAATGCGGGCATGAGTCCGAAAATCGTCCAGATGATCTCGACCGGAACGCCCGCGAACCTGCCGAAGTGCAATCGAGAGAGCCAGAACAAAACCTGATCTCCGAAGCGAGTCGTTTTACTCGATTGCGGCACCGGCTCAAGAAAATCCACGACCGCATTAAACGATTCCGGAATCGAAAGGTAGAGCCCGCTAATTCCCCACATCACGATGAACGCGAGGGACCAAAATCCCAGCGCGCTGTGCAGCGCCCAGTTGAGTCCCTTTGGGTTCTCCTCGTTGCCGACGGTCAGGCTGCTGCGCCAATGTTTGATTCCCGGCCACCAGATAATCAACCCGGTCAGGCAAAGCAAGATCGTAAAGATCGCGCCGGCGGCATTCCACCGAAGCCCGGCCTTTCCATGCAGCAGATTGTCATGAAGATCCGCAAGCCACAGGATAAAACGAAATCCAGGTCGCAGCGGATCTCCGAGGTCGGCGCCGGTATAGGGATTGAAGAGCCGCTGCAATTTTTTTGGGCCGCGCTCGAGCAGGATTTCGACAGGCTCGTCTAGATTTTGTCGCTCGTAAATCCGAGTCGTTTCGTACTCAGGATAATCTTCCCTGGCAACCTGCTTCAGTTCGTCAACCGTCATGCGCGCGCCCGGCCCGGCGGCGATGTGCGTCTCATGCGAAAGTTCTTTGGCAAGCTGGCGGCGATAAATGAGAACGGTGCCTGATACGCTCATCGATAAAACGTAGAGGCCGACTCCAATTCCTGTCCACAGGTGGACCTGAAAAAGCGCCCTGCGAAGCCAGAGCGTCTGGGGACGAGTCAGCCATTTTTCCCAGGAACTCATCGCGGCAGAGCCTCCACCAAAGATGTATCACATCGTTATGCGATGTGCACGGCGCACAACGTTCTCTGCGGCGAGGAATATATTTTCGCCACGATTTCAAATGGGCGGCATTGGTGCGTCAAAGTACAATAAGAATATGCTTGTTAAGATTTATGCAAGGTAAATTCATGAGACTTCGGCCCGTCTTTTTTTTGATCGCGGCTCTAAGCGTGGCGCAGCACTGCCCGGCGCAGGAGACTCTGCTATCGAGTCCGGACGCCCCACCTTCACTCGATACCACGTTGCCGCTGCCGGCGGCTGAGTCGTCGCTGTACACTCGTGTCACCAAGCCGTCACCGGAAAGGCAAATCTCATGGCGGCGGCTCGTACCGAACATGGTCCAGGATCAGAAACAGATTTGGCTCTTCCCAGTTTCAGTGGCTCACGGACATCATCTCCTGCCAGCTCTCGCCGTAGCGGGCGTCACCGCCGGATTCATGGCCATCGACGAGCACAACGCAAGGTATTTCAGAAACACTCAAACATTTGCCGGATTCAACAAAGTATTTAGCGGCTCAAATTCCGCGCTGGGAATGGAAATTTTTCCGGCTGCGTTTTACGCCATCGGTCTGGCGCGAAAAGATTCTTACGCGCAGCATACAGTGCTGCTGGCGGGCGAAGCTGTTCTGGACTCCGAAATTCTTACCACCGTGATTAAGGATGTCGATCGCCGATTCCGCCCCGCATCGGTTCCGGCGGGCGGAGATTTTTCCCACAGCTGGTTTCAGGAAACTCGGGGAAGCTACATCGGTGGTGTTGGCAGCTTCCCTTCAGGGCACACGATAGCTGCATTTTCCATCGCCACGGTCTTCGCCAAGCGTTATCCGAATCCTCGGTGGCACGTCTGGCTAGCCTATGGGTTGGCCAGTCTGGTTGGATTTTCGCGGCTTTCGGTGCAATCCCACTTTTCTTCCGATGTTTTTGCAGGAGCGGCCCTTGGATTCGCCATCGCACATTACGTCGTCCTGCGACCGCGATCCACGCTCGTTAGCCGGGGTGCGCCTTGAGCCGGCGGCGATGTGTGGACTTCGCTTTCGCCAAAGTGATAGTCTTCCGCGCGAGGAATGCGAAACAGAATCCAAATTATTGTTTGCACTCATCCCCATTACGGACAGCTCGTGGTGTATTACCGCGCAAATAATATGGTGCCTCCCGCATCACGTTGAAAGATATCTTCGGGCTCTTAATCTCACACTGCGAAGCTTCCCCGCTCACAAAAGTTCCATGTTCAATTGTGAACAGACATTCCCCTTGCTCCGAGCTATAAGAGATGTCTTGCGCACCGATAGGCGTTCCCAGTCTTAGCGGAAGCTGCATTGGGCGCGGAAACAGGTTGTGGCGATTTGAGAGGCCGTTGTGGAAACTCCAATGAAAAAACAAGCAGGCGCTAGCAAGCTGATTCTGATGCTGATCCTGTTTTTAGTTCTTGCAGGAAGCATCTATTATGCTTTCACGCGGAACGCCTCCTTGCAGAATGCATTTCACTCCGTGAAAGAATCAACACAGGACGCGACAACAACATCCAGAGTGCGAACTGCGCTGCTTCTGTCAAAGCGCGTGTCGCCATTCGATATCAAAGTCCAGACAATGCAGGGGGAAGTTACTTTGACAGGCGACGTGCCTACCACGGAAGCCAAAACTGTGGCTGGTGCGATTGTTCAGGATACAGCCGGCGTGAAGCAAGTGCACAACGATCTGGGAATCAACCCGCTGGCCGAGCGTAATCCTGAAACGGAGCGTCTCGGCGAACGAGTGGCCGACCTGGAACTCAAGACTGTTGTCGACGATGGTCTTTCAAATAACACGGAGCTGAAAGACAAACACATCGACGTGCAGGTAAAAAGCCGAATCGTGACTTTGGGCGGCGCTCTGGATACCCCCGCCCAGAAGTATTCCGCCGAGCAAATCGCCTGGCAGGCGACAGGCGTACAGGGAGTGGTAGACCATATCAGCGTGGCCATCATCCCCGCTGCCGCTGAAACTGTGGATGAGAAACTCGCCCGCCGGGTCGAGTTTGAACTTTATTCGACAAAGGCCTTCTCACTCAAGACGATGCAGATCAATGTCGACAAAGGGACCGCCACTCTCACTGGCAATGTAGCTTCCCGGGCCGAACGCATGCTGGCGGAAAAAGTAGCCCAATCGGTGGAAGGGGTACGAAAGGTCGTCAATAATTTAGCCGCTCCGGACGACACTCAGTCTTGAGACTCTGGCGTCGAGACCATGCAGTTGTGACTATCTCGCTGCGGCAAACTCAGACTCTTCAAAAACCGCGAATACCCAATGACCGTTTTGCCTGGTCATCACCAAATTGAAAAGGCCCTTGCGCACGGGATTTTCAGAACCGTCGGATGCTTTCGATCCGACCAGTTCCCAATCAGCGTCTACGAACGCAATATCCGGAGTGATAAAGCGTATGTGCCGCACTGTGGCCGTCCGATGAGCCGTCTTCAGACGCGAGGCGAATAGTTCCGTAAAGCGCGTTTCAATATCCTTGCGGCCATGAAGGTATAGCCCGGTCACGTTAGTGAAGTCACCATCCTCGGCCATGAAAGAGGTCCAGGCGTGCGCGTCGTGATGGTTAAAGGCATCTACGAAATCCGCAACGACTTGCCGGATGGCGGTCGAATCAGTATCCGTGGACTTCGACTGAGCGCGTGCAGGGAAAATGCCAAATGAACATGAGGTGAGGAGAATAACCACTAAAGCTGCTTTAACAGACATCCGAGTCATCATATCTCCTTTAGGCCGGCAGAATATTCAGAGCCAAATCATACAACAATCAAGCAATGAACCGGGATAGTACGGCTTCGTTTTCTCCAAATCTTCTGGTGGCAAGCTTCCGGAAACACGCGATTACGAGCTTTCCACACAGAGCCCCG
>JAOAPW010000270.1 GCA_025463105.1 Candidatus Acidiferrum typicum
TTCCTACAAAGAACTCCTGAATTGGCAGCCGTCGGCGTCGGTTGGGTCAGCACCGCGAAAGAAAATAGACTGCGAAGAAACAGACCCTCGCAATCAGTAAGAAGCGTTCTTCAAGGCAAGCGGCCGACACACAATTAGTGCCGCCGAATCCATGTGTGGTCTCGCTTACTTGGGTCGCGGACTGCGTGCAAACGGCGAAGCACGGTGGCGAACAGCGTTACGAATCAACTCGCAGTTCATCCCGGGCTGGTAGCTGAAGCATGCGGCAAAGGCCATGAAACGGAATGACAATGCAAATCCGACGGCCCGACGCTGACCGAACGTCTCAACCACACGGTTCAGTTGCCTTTCCAGACAGTGCAAATCGACCTCTTCATCAGAATAGTACCGATGTGGGGCCAAGACCTCTAGCACGATGCGCTTGGCACACATTATTGGATGGGAGTGGAATCGCTTCGCAAGTTCGGGTTCCAGACGGTACAGCATGTCTACGGCCCCGCATCGCAGGATCTGAAGCGCCGCGTCGTATGGTGTGTTCGACGCGATCTTCAGTTCGATGAGTTCAAAACCATCGGCAACGGTGTGCGCAAGATCAACGTTCATCTGTCCACTATGCGTATCAACAAGCTCCGATGCCGTGGGGACGTCGTTACTCCACCCTTCGTTCTCAAGGCAAATCGCGATCCGTTTCTGAAGCTGTTTTTCGATACGTTGGGTTGGGTGTTCCTCGAATATCGGCGCTACACGCAAGACCCAGTTCTTGTTCGGATTGGGCCAGCGGTCCGGCTCACGACGTGGATTCCAATTCTCGCGGATGCGATCATACAACTATTCAAATAGTCCAGAGGCCGTAACCTATGAGATAAATACCCGGTCAAACCCGGCTACTCCCGGTTCCGAAACAAGAAAATCCGTGTTTGACGAGGATTTAAGTAAGGGGGAATCAGTAAACTTCGCGGTTTTATTGGGCTTTCGGGAAAATCGCGCTACCGTTTCCCGCTAGCGCTACCAAAGTCTGCTGCAGGCACTACTTTTATGGAGAACGCTTATCCTGAGTCCTTCAAGTGACGGGCTTTCGGTGGATATTCGTTCGACGATCAGTATTTGCTCCATGTAAATGAATCGAGCATCCAGTTGCCTATTGTATAGCCACTTTTTCTAAGGTTCCGATCATAATGAACTGCCGTGCCGCCCATATCCTTCAGCGCATTGCCGACGACAGCACCATACCAATCCGAACCGCCAGTAAAGGCATAAGTCGCGTTGGGGGCATATACTAGCCCTGCGCTGGCGGAGCTGCCCGCGAGCGCTACGTTGCCGACGCCCGCATATAGAATTTGAAAGTTATTTGGTGACAGGCTCGGATTTTGAACGCTGTTCCCGGTCAGAGTTACTACGTCTGTCCCGCTAGCGACGGGATTGCCGCTGCTGTCATTTCCCGTAACTTTGAGGACCACGGGGCCGCTTCCCGGAGTTAGATCAAAGCCCACTGTGCCGCAAGGAGCAGCGCATCCTGTTTCGTCTATATAGACACCGGTGTTGTTTCCAGATTCCTTGAAAGTATTAATGTTGTAAATTCCCTGAGAAAAATGGAGCCGAGTCTGGCCGGATATTGAGATGTTGCGATAATTGCCGGGTGGAAGATATATATCGTGCGGGTATGCGGCCAAAGCCAGACATCCGGGAATCGCACTCGTGCCGGTGGGGCAGGTCCCATCTGTCAGACTAACATCAAGGGTCGACGGGTTCGTCGGGATTACAGGGGTGGGGTATGAAATATTCTGAGGTAGTGGAGCAATGCTTCCGTTTAGACTCCCCGAACCGGTGAATGCGTCCATGTTGGTGGCCGAGCAGCCCTGTTGGCTGACCCCAGTCAGCGGAGTATAGAGGTTACCGTTGATGGTTGTAGTGCTACCACTCGTATCCAGGTTGCCGTTGGTTCCTACGCTGCCATCGGTAGCTGAAAATGTAGGAGTTCCGGTCCCGCTGTAGGTGCTCGAATCGTAGCTATTGGTAACGCCGCCCCCGCCGAATCTTACAGCGTTACATTGATTGCTCGCTGCAAAAACCGCGTAGTTGAATGTCGGCGTGATATGCCGCTCCAGAATAGCGGAGACTTCCACCTTGGCATTTCGAACCGTGCTGATGCTTCCGTCGGATACGATTTTCCAGGTTTGCACCGTCTGGGGAGTAGTGACGCCAAAAGGAAAAAAGGACGAGTGCATGGAGAGCAGTGTGGCCTCGGTATTGTAATTAATCGTCACATTCCCGGCAGTGAAGCTGCCCTTTCCCACGCCAGCGGTGTTGAAATTATTGATTACAGAGGGGACAGGATACTTTGATGTGTGACCGCTTACAGTCGTCAGCATTACCGTACTGCTGCCGCAACAAGTTACCGGCGACACGGTATTGGAATAAGCGCTGGTTGGGTCCCCGGCTCCGCCAGGCTGTGCGTATGTGTTCACAAGGAAATTTGCCGCCGAATTGATGCCGGCCTCTGCTCCATCTCGTGCCTGTGACATGAGACGGTAATTGAAACTGGACCAGGTCTCGGACTGCGACAAGAACATTAACGAAACCGCCATGACCGACATGACAAGCACCAAAATCAGGGTCAGGATTAGGGCGATGCCTTTTTGGTTTGATCTGCTCATATGGACTCCTTGGCACCAGGAATTTATTGCACCATCAAAGTGGCTGTAGACAAGGCTGATACCGAAGCCGGCACGGGCTGAATGCGGTTTGACACACCCGCGGCAGCCAATTGCCAGCCCTCGAAAATGTTGCGCGGCGACACGTTCAGCAACGCCTTGGTCTCCCTCTGTATTTGTTTCGTCTGGGGATCCACGTTTTGGGATTGAACGGTCAAGGTCACGGAGACGTCTACAACGTAACTATTCGGGCTCACGGACTGCACTTGGTATTTGAAGCATGGAGCGGGAGTTGTTTTGCCCGGATCCGGGGGATTGTCCGTAATATTCGACAAAATGATTTCGTCACTGCCCGGTGCGGTGTCACTGAATGCAGCCACGCTGCGGGTCAGGTTCCCATTCGCTCGATCGCACTTGTAAACGACATAGACCATATTCCCGTCATCGTTGATGTCACCGTACATTTTCAAGTTCCACGCATCGGAGGGGTTGGTCGCGTTCGGAGGGTTCGGGGGGATGATTCCGCTGGCATATGCGCCCGCAACCCGCACCGGCACGTTACCGGCCGCGTGCGTGAGAAAGAAGGTCCCGGTAAAGGTCTTCGTTGCCCCTATGAGGTTCGTAACTGCTACGGTTTCCTCCTGATCCCCGCTATCAACCACCAACAGCATGCCGGGATAGACTCCACCAACCTTGTCGAGCGCAACTGCCCCCGTATAGCCGACAACGGGATCCGTTATTTGTGCAGTTGTTATCGCCGTTATCATCTTCGTTGGTCCACCGTTGGCTGCGGTTGGAAGCGCGATCTTTCCAGCTTGCCCGATTTCCTGTTGGATCAGCTCGGTAGCGCTGCGAACGCTGCTGTGCATCGAGGTCCGGTTCCCAACGCTGCCTTGCGTAAACGTCATTTGCATCATTGCGTACATTACGATTCCCGTGATCCCTAGAAGAATGACGAGGGTAATCAACATTTCCAGCATCGAGAATCCATACTGGCGCCCGTGGTATTCGAGACTCCCCGATTTTCCAATAAGCAACACTTGGCCTCCTCAAAATGGACTCGACTTCAACGAAACGAGTGTGGCTTGGGGCAGCGCTCCCTGTGGGGCCCCGACCTGCCGACGCACCCGAGTTGTGACCGAAATTTGCTTCAAATTCGGGGCGAACTGCGAAATCTGCCATACGCGAACGTAGAACCAGGCGCCCGTGCCGGCGATAGGATTCCCGGATATATCCAGGTAGTCCACATATCCGTTTCCCGGCGTGGCCACCGGGGCGCTGGGATCCGAACTTCCACCGATAGCCAAACCAGTCCCCGTCGTACAGGAAGGAGGATTCGTACTGGTGGTGTTGCAGGCCGGGAACTGCGTGGTGTCCGTTTCGGCATCAGAATAAGCAAGACTCATCAACTGTTCCATTTTGTCCTGGGCATACTCGGCGGTGCGTGCTGCCAGATGTCCCTGATTTTCTGTTGTTCCTACTGCAGCCATGCCCACCGACAGAAGTCCGACCGTTGCAATGAGCAAGATCGCGAGCGCTATCATTGTTTCCAGCAGAGACATGCCCGCTTGAAAACGTCGATGAATTGGCCGGATTTGCGGTTTAGCCACCATGATTCTCCCTAGTGTTCGTTCCAAGTTGCGGTATTTGCATCACTGCGCCAGATTCTGGTTAACCCCGTGGCAGAAAGGGTAACGCCGCTCACTGATTTTCCATCGGTAACATATAAGGCATCGCTGGGAGTTGGAGTCCAGGTGGAATCAACGGGAACGCCGCGCGAATTAAACATGATGCAGGCCGTGTTTGCATAAGTCGCGACCAAGTCATTTTGCAGGCAAAGAGGAGCCTGAGTAAGAGTCGCTACGCCGTTTGGTGGGGTGGTTAACGAACCGTAACCGAAGGACACGCCCCTAGATAGAAGTTGATCTCCGATACAACTGTTTGGACAGCCATTGATTTTCCAAGCCGTGCTGCCGGATTCTAGTTCTTCGATTCGAAAGGTGTTCGCGGAAAGGTCGGCATAAACCCTGACTCGGGCGAAATCAGAAGCCGCGCGCATCTTTGCGAGGACGATCGCCGCATTGAGGTCGCGAGCGTCTCCTCGAGTCCTTAAATTCCCGGTCATGGTTGTGAGCTTTGGGATTCCCATGGCCGCGACCACTATGATGATGAACATCACGATCAAGATTTCAACGAGGGAAAATCCGTGATTTCTGACTTTCCCGACGTCTGAGTTATTTTTGCCCATGTCGATCGCAGTTGTCATAATTCCACCGGGTTACATACCACTGTGAGCATCCTGTATGCCAATCCGCAAGATAGCGCAAGCTCCGTATTATCAGCTATTTAAATTGGTTTTGGCTAAGGGGGGAATTTCCGATGTTAATCAATTGTAACAAAAACTCACATCTTTCCGTGTGGCTCCCCTGAGACTAAGCTCGGGGAACTATCCGATTAGGCAGAAAATCACGACCCCGGGCGAACGCGCGCTGAGAAAGGAGTCGCGAAAGGCGGCAAGGTGCATGCAAATTGCGTCGGCCAGCCGGGGTCGGTTGCGGAGTTCCGGCAGAGTCCCGTCGGGTTGTAGATAACATCGCCTGGAGTTACAGGACCGTCGAGCGGCTCGGCATAGACCTGATAGCTTTGCGATGCCCCGACCGGCAATCGTTCGAATGTGTATGAGCCGTCAAATTGAGCCGGGCCGGGATTGCTGCAACTCCACCCGCCCATGGTGGCAGCCGCCACGGCGCCCGTCGCATTGTCCACAGCGACGACTTGCGCGGGGAAGATGCCGGTAACTCCGGGAGGCGACGAAGGCAGGGCCAGCGGACTTGCCGGCAAAATGTGTCCTTGAATGTTGCCTACGTGTGTTGTGTCGTTCGGGTCGGGATACAGCACGCGCAGGCCGGTGCGGTCATCGTCGGATAATGCGGCGTCTGGTGACTGCGATCCCGGGCGGGTACCGGTGAATTGTCCTGGTGGCGGCGCGAAGGGAAACATCATCGCGCGCCACACAGCAGAGTGACTGAAGCCGAAGGAGTGTCCCAGTTCATGCGTCAGGATCGACTCGAGGTCATAGGCGTTCGGGTTCGTCGCAAGAGCCGCGGGAGTCGCGAATTTTGTAACCGCATCAGAAGGCCGCAGAAGCACGTCAGCGTCGAGGATTTGGCCGACGAATGTTGAAGGAAGCGTGCTTGCTGAAAGCTGCTCGCCTGCGGTGTCGGCGGACACCACGCGCGTGAATGCCAGAACGCCAATGGCAAATGCCGTATCGTTTTGATTGAGGCATATAGAATTCAATCCGTCCGAGGATGTACAGGCCGTGGGCGACGACGTGCGTTGCAGAGTTCCGAGAGTTGCGGGCTTGAGCGAACTGCCGGGGACGCCGGTCCAGGCACCCAGCGATTGCTGGATCACGTTCTCAACCTCGATCAATCGTCCGGCCGCGGTTTGGTTGACCGTCAGAATTGTGACGGGATTGGTTCCCAGTGAAGTGCTCCACTGCCGGTTGATCGTGCCGGGTGTGGACACATCGAAGCGCGTAAATTGCGGGCAGGAAGTTCCGCCCGACCGGCTGGTGGTTTGACGCATATCGCCCACGGCTGAACCGAGCGCATAAGCTCCCGTCGAAATTGCGGTGACCTGGAGCAGGAAAATCCCGGCCATCGCAATAGAAACCGCGGCGCGAAGCGTACGGAAGCTATGAATTTTCATCGTGATTTCTCCTGCGCACGGGTGAGTGCCGTGGCGACTCGTTCGCGAAATTGTTCCATCGGCATGCGGCGTATGCCTTCCGTATGGAATGTTCGTGTCGCCGCGTCGAATACTGCAAAGCTGCTGGAATCCTGCGTCACCGTTTCAACTCCGGTGCGTGAGTCGCGCCTGATGCGGAATGTTCCCTCTACCCACGCAGCCACCGAAAATCCTGCGCCGGGTGCGGGCTCTACTTTGAGCCCGCCAGAAAAAAGTGCGGGCTCTACTTTGAGCCCACCAGGAATTCGTTCGAGAAACGCGACTACCTCATCGCCGGGACTGAATTTCGGCGTGCCGTCAACGGTGGCCGTCAAATGTCCGACGCGCCCTCCGGGCAGCCGGACCGTAATTTGAGCCGGCAACGCCCCTTTCATCGTTTCCACAACATCAAAACTCGTAATCGTCCAGATTTGTCCATTCTCCCAACGCGATTCGACGCTGGTGCATCGCACGCGCGCCGTGGCATCAGCTGCCGCAGCCAGTTGATCGAGGCTCAATCGTGCAAGTGTCGTCGCCTGGATGGATGTAGCAGCGCTCAGCAAGACCGCAAGTTTCAGAATTGTCCGCAACGGCATTTTCATCAGCGTACCTCGATGGCCCCGGTCCCGGCGGCCTTGTCTTTGCTTGGATTTTCAACGAAGAGTGTTCGCATCCCCGCAGTGGCCGTCGCGGGTACTTGCAATGTAAGGTGGATGATTCCCAGGCCCAGAGGCTCCCGGTTTGTAATCGCAATATCGGCCACAGCCGGCCCGCTCAGCGTGTATGTGAAAGAGGCATCGAGGCCACTTACGGAAAAAACGCACAGATCTGCTGTCGAGGCGCTACTCACCGGCCGAAATATCGTGACCGGACTGCCGCCAAGCATGCAGGACGACGTAGCCACCACATAGGTCCCAATTGCCGCAACATTCAAGCTGACGCTTCCCGCAGCGCCCGATCCTCCATTGGTGCTCAGTTCGACGACGACGATATCTTTTCCGGTTGCCGAAGGCGCGCCGGGCGTCAGCGGTATCACATCCGAGCCTGATCCCGCAGCCAGCACAACAAATTTCACCGTATTGGACAGTGTCCCATCTGGATTTTGCAAACTCACGGTGAGGTTTCCCGCGACCGACAGATCGGCCGCAGAAAGTGACGTCGTACATTGCGTTGCTGAGGCGCAGAATGTGCTCCGCGCCGCCCCGCCGACAACGATGATGGAGCCGGGACCTGGACTTGAGGCGATGAAGTTCGCCCCGGATATTTTCAAGGTGAAACCACCTGCCGATCCGGCATAGGCGCTCGTGGGCGCGAGAGTTGATATAGCGGGCCCCCCGGAAATTGTTAGCGTCACCGTGCCTGATTGAGAGGTGTCCTCCGCACTTATAGCGGTGAGACTGATCAGGTCTGGCGCAGGAGTCGAGGACGGCGCAACGTAGAGCCCTGTGGAGTCAATCGATCCGCACGATCCTGGCAAGCCGCATCCCGCTCCGGTAATGGTCCAGGTCACTTGTTGGTTGTCGGTGCCGGTAATTGTCGCGCTGAAACGCTGTTGGCCGTTGCTTGCCAGAGAGGCATTGGCCGGCAGAACACTCACTACGACGTGCGGCAGAATGGTCACGCTCGCGGAAGCGCTCTGCGTGTTAGCGGCCTGGCTTATCGCGGTCACGGTCACTGGATTTGGAGATGGCACGCCTGCCGGCGAGAGATAATCGATGCTGCCGCCATTGCTCGCCAAAATCTGCTGGCACGGATTTGATCCCGTCACGCAGATCTGACCCGAAGAAACGTTTCCCCCCGCGATGCCGTTGACTTGCCAGGACACATTCTGATTGGCCGCGTTATTGATCAGGACAGTAAAAGTTTGACGGTGGCCCACGGCGCGCGTTGCGTTTGCCGGGGTCAGGACAACGTTGACCGCAGTCGTGAACGTGACCGTCGCGGTTGCGACCATTGCGGGGTTTACGTTGCTTCGGGCGCGTATCGTGACTGACGCGCCGGGCGGCAAACTAAGCGGAGCCGTATAGACCGTGTTATCGGGATCGGTTT
>JAOAPW010000281.1 GCA_025463105.1 Candidatus Acidiferrum typicum
GTAGACTTGAGATTTATAAATGGCGTCCACGTTGCCAATCACGGCCAGGTAAGGGCGTACGTTCCCCATGACCTGCATGAAAGCGCCATTCGTATTGACCCGTGAAGTGGATACGCCGTACCCGGAGAGATTCGCAGAATCATATTGGTACCCGGCCGCAAACTGAATCCGCGGCACTGTCCCTTGCGCGAATCCTGGATTAACTCTCGTACCTACTCGCGCGCCAACGGGTGCGGAGGTTTCGTCTGATGTTGATACCGCTGCGGTCCGAACTTCCGCTACCTGGGCCGGACGCGTACAGACCATCGTATTCGAGCCCGAGCCGACTATGTATTCATTCGATGCGATGAAATCGCCGGATTTCAGCGGCCGACATTGATCCTTTGATTTAACATCTGCTTGACCAAAGGCTGCGCCAGAACAAAGCAAGAGTATTGCAGCCGTGCGAGCAAGTTTCATCATCGTCTATTCTCCTAAGTTGGGGATCAATTCGAAGGGCGGTGGGTTAAAACATTCCCGCCCAATTTCGATGAGTTTTGCGTCCCAACAAAAGTAGTAGGTCGCCATGTTTCTCAGAATGGAACCACAGTACTAGTGTATTCAGTTAGATAACGTACGGTAGGAATCGAAAACGGCGAAAGCTGCCCTAATGGAGGACCGAAGCAATCACATTTTGTTCCCGCATTCCGGCAGGCGAATGTAAGGCAAATCTATAGGCTGTCAGATTGTGACGACGACCCTGCCGAAGGGGCGCCCCTCAACCAGGTAACGCAAAGCTTCCGCCGCTTTTGCCAATGGGAAGGGCTTTGCCACGATCGGTTGGATCGCGCCGGATTGAAGCAGAGGCACTATGACCTTCCAAGCTTCAATCACTGCCGCCTGAGGCTGGGCAAACAGGGAGAAGCTCTTGATGCTGGCCCGTTTCCAGATCAGATCCGTGACATCGATGGTTGTCTTGCGTCCAGCGGAATAGCCTAGAGTGGTCAAACTTCCGCCCGGCGCGAGCGTTGCCAGTGCCTCGCTTAAGACTTCACCCCCGATGGCGTCGATGACGATGTCTGCGCCATAACCGTCGGTGATGCGACGCACGCCGTCGCCGAGCTTCTCGCGAGAGACATCGATCACTTCATCGAATCCGAGCGCCTTAGCCTGCTGCGCTTATTCATGGTTGGTCGTGCTCGAGACGGCGTGCTTCGCACCCAAGGCACGCGCCAATTGCGTCACCGCGTTGCCGACCGACCCTCCGATCGCTCGCGCTAGCACTGTCTTGCCCGGCTGAAAGCCAGCGAGCGTGAGAGCCATGTGAGCGGTGAGATACGCGATCGGAATGCCTGCGGCACTCACGTCGTCGAAACCCTGAGGTATCAAACAAACGCTTTCCTTCCGTACGGCAAGCCACTCACCGTACGCTCCATCCTCAAAAACGCCGTACGGCCCCGTGAACCAGCGGGAAAGTCCGTTCCACCTCCCTCCTCCACCACGCCCGCACGACATCCCTTCACTGTGGGCTTCGATCAGATGGGTGACACTCGTCAGGACTTCGTTCAGGGAGCGCCGAGGAGGATCAACTTCAACGCATCGAGCGCCGCTTCGCTCGACAGGGTTTGCGCGGGGGCCGGCGACGTTGGAGACGCTTGATCCTGGAGGTTCGTTCGCGTTTTGGCGTCTGCCATAAATAAACCGCCTATCAGCAGATGCCAGAAGTGTCGCACAAAAAACAACCGGCAATTGCCGTGAGGAGGAATACGGGAACATGGCTGACAACTCAGCAATTTTTCGCATTGTGTGCTCCGCCGATTCAATGGATTGCCTTTGGCACACCACTTGCACCAATCTTCGGTGCCGACGTTCTATCGAGTGGCATTTGCGAACCAGGTTCGTGAAGCTCACGGCTTGGGGAGGAGCTCGAAATTGAGGCGGCAAATCGGACGGAGAATGAAACGATTCGATTAGAGAACGCAATGACCTCAACGCCAAGGAGAATTTCGATGAAGACCATAGCTTTCCTAGTACTGATCACCGCTGGCTCCAGCTACGCTCAGATGCCAGCATCGCACCAGTCAAAGTCTGATGAGGAGAAGATCGCATCCGCTCTGCAGGCAGGTCCAAAGTTTGTCACGCAAAACGCAACCGTGCTCGACTATCCGACTTCGCCCAGCGGCGAGTTTCGGGTTCTGCGGGCTGGCACCAATGGGTGGACCTGTCTACCGGGGCTTCCTAAAGCCGCCCATGATGAGCCCGGATGCTTTGACCAGGTCTTTCTGCAGTTCCTCAAGGACAGTATTGGCGGTCGTACGCCCAATGTGCAGAGTGTAGGAATTTCATACATGTACGGTGGTTTCTGGGTACCGAACAAATCGCATACTATGGGAAGCGCCAGCGAATTCCACGTTGGGCCACACATCATGATCATCGGACTGGATCAAAAGATGCTGCAGACATTGAACCCGGACGGATCGAATGGTGAGCCCTACGTTAACCATCTTGCGGGGAACCACACCGAGCTATTTCTGGTGATCCCGATTCGTGAATGGGATGATGCGCAGGCAATCAGCACTGTTGGCGCAGCAATGCGATAGTTCTCGGAGAATTGTAGGAGACGTAAATGGACGTGCGGCATTTCGAACGGCGGCGCAGACATTAAAGCGATGGATCAAGCTTTCCATTCTCTAAGATGCTACGCAATGTGTGGCGGAAATCGCGAGAATTGGGTAGAATCCGCGTCCAAGCCCTCTCTTGTGGGACTCAGTGAACCTCTGTAACCTCATCAATTGTTCTGGATTACAGGGTCCCACGGCAAGACCGGGAAAAAGATGAAACTTGTTGCGTCCCAGGACGGAAGCACTCAATCGAATTCGGTTCCGATCTCAGAGATTGACATTCTGTGGATAACGGCTGGACTGGGTTGCGATGGAGATACGATCGCCGTCACGGCGGCGACGCAGCCAAGCATAGAGGATTTGGTCCTCGGAGCTTTTCCGTGGATACCTAAAGTCAACTTTCATAATCCTTTTCTCGCTTACGAAAATGGAGACGAGTTCGTCCGATATTTTCGGGATGCGGCTGAAGGAAGACTCTCTCCGTTTATCCTGGTAATTGAAGGCTCGATTCCAAACGAAAAAAACAAAAAAGAAGGATACTGGGCCACCTTCGGCACAGACAAGGAAACAGGGCAACCGATCACGACATGTGATTGGATCGAGCAGTTGGCGCCGAAGGCTTGGGCGGTAGTCGCTGCAGGAACGTGTGCGACCTATGGCGGCATCCATGCGATGGAGGGAAATCCCACCGGCTGCATGGGATTGGCGGATTTCCTCGGGTGGGAATGGAAGTCGGGCGCCGGCATTCCCATTGTGTGTGTTCCGGGATGCCCGGTACAGCCCGACAATTTCACTGAAGTTCTTCTTTATTTGCTGAACATGGCGGCCGGGCGCGCTCCCATGATCCCTCTGGACGATGCCTTGCGTCCTACCTGGCTGTTTGGTTGCACGGTACATGAAGGATGCGATCGCGGCGGATATTACGAGCAGGCGCAGTTCGCGGAAGAATATGGATCGCCTACGTGCATCGTGAAGCTCGGGTGCTGGGGGCCGGTTGTGCAGTGCAATGTCGGGAAACGCGGATGGATGGGAGGAATCGGTGGATGTCCGAACGTTGGCGGAATTTGTATCGGATGCACGATGCCGGGCTTCCCGGACAAGTTCATGCCGTTTATGAACCAGCCGCCGGGCTCGCTGCTCTCTTCGAGTGCAGTGATGACTTATGGGCGAGCGATTCACGCGTTGCGCCGATTCACGCAGGCATCGCTCAATAAGGAGCCGCACTGGAGGAGTCGTACGAAGGACTGAATTCGTTGCACAAGGCAACGCGAACGGCAGACAGCCGAATCTACCTTTTGAGGTAACGCTCCGCCAGGGCGGCGAGAGGTGAGAAATGACGCTCGATTTTCTCACGCAGGCCAAAAGTAAACGCGACGATGCGCAAACAATCGCCGTGGTTAGCCCGCCCGTCAATCTGTCTGAGGCTGAAAGAGCGCTTCAGGAACTCGCCGATGTTTTCCTGAAACAACAGTCGCCGCTCATCTCCGGCACCAGTTTCGACTTCGCTGAAAAAGCGGAATCGAAACTTGCTGCCGAAGCGCCTCTGTTGAACATGGAGGCAAAATACCGCGCCCTCGTCGAGCAAATCCCGGCAGTCGTGTTTATGGCTTACCTGGACAAGGGAATCGGCGAAGCCTACGTAAGCCCGCAGATTGAAGCTGCGCTGGGTTTTTCTCAAAGTGAATGGCTCGAAGACCCGGTGCGCTGGTATCAGCAGATTCATCCTGATGACAAAATGCGATGGAGCGTGGAGGCTGCCGAGATGTTTCTTACCGGCAAACCACTACGGTCCTCGTACCGAGTCATGGCACGCGACGGAAGAGTGCTTTGGTTTCAGTGCGAGGCGAAGATGATTCGCCGGGACGACGGACGGCCCTGGTTCATTCACGGCGTGGGTTTCGACATCACGGAACGAAAAGGTCTTGAAGAAGCAATTCTGGAAATCAGCGCGAAGGAGCAACGGCGCATCGCTCAGGATTTGCATGACGGTCTGGGCCAACACCTGACGGGCATCGCTTTCATGAGCAAAGTTCTTCAGGAAAAGCTTTCCGATAGGTCATTACCCGAAGCCGTGGAAGCGGCGAAGATCGTCCAAATGGTGAATCAGGCGATCGACAATACGCGCCAGCTGGCGCGGGGTCTCCATCCGGTGGCGGTGGAACCCCAGGGACTGATGTCCGCTCTGAAGAAATGGGCCAGCGAGGTCGAGGAACTGTTTCACATCGGCTGCACATTTCATTGCGATACACCGCTCTACATACACGACGGAAATCTGGCGACCCATCTTTATCGCATCGCGCAAGAAGCCGTGAACAATGCGATACGCCACGGGAAAGCCAGAAATATTGTGATTTGTCTGTCGGGCAAGATCGGGACCGGCATTTTGACGATTCAAGATGACGGAGAAGGATTCCCAGTGAACCCGGCCAATCAGCCGGGAGTCGGACTGAGCATCATGAACTATCGGGCCGATATGGTGGGCGGCTCGCTGAAAGTGCACCCGAATGAAAACCGGGGTATAACGGTGACCTGCATGTTCCCCGCACGAAGCGGTGAATAGGAGCAGAATGCCATGGCGACCAAGCCTCAACTTGCTTCTGCCACAAAGAAACACAGAGTGCTCTTGGTCGATGACCACCCCATCGTACGGCAAGGTCTTGGCCTTTTGATTGATCGCGAGCCCGATTTGTCCGTCTGCGGCGAAGCAGACAGCGCACATTCCGCGTTCCATGCGATCACGACATTGCGGCCTGACGTCGTCGTACTCGACATCTCTCTAAATGGACCTGACGGCCTGGACGTGCTTAAAGAAATCCGCACGAAGACGACGACTCTACCCGTCTTGATTCTTTCCATGCATGACGAATCCATCTACGCGGAACGCGCCATGCGCGCGGGCGCAAATGGTTACATCATGAAGCAGGAGGCAACCGAGAAAGTGCTGGTTGCCATTCGGCGTATTCTTCAGGGTGAAGTCTACCTGAGCGATCGGCTGACAAACTCAATGTTGCGGCAGTATGTTGGCGGGGCCACGCCGGCGAAGAGTTCTCCGCTCGTCAATCTCAGTGACAGGGAGTTGGAAGTCTTTCGCCTGATAGGCGAGGGGCACGGAACTCGCCAGATTGCCGATGAATTACACGTCAGCGTGAAAACAATTGAGTCCTACCAGGCGCATATCAAGGAAAAACTGTCGCTGAGGAATTCCCGTGAGCTTGTCCAGCATGCGATTGAATGGACCGTGCATCTGAGCGGTGAGTATTAGTGGGATTTTCCACAGATATTCACATCGGGGATTCCCCTACATCCTTCTGCGACCATCCCCTATGGCATATTCCGCGTTTGCCCGATTGTAGATTCCATTCTGCCGTTGTAATTCTTCGAATCGAAATATTGAATCGTGATTGTCCCGAATGGGCCGGTTTCTCGCGTCGGCTCCTAAATTTTACCGAGCGTGAGGGAATTTCCCGACCCTCACGCACAAAGTTTTCTCTGCTGGGAAATGCATGAGCCCGAGAGGAGAGCCTGATAATGACACCCGATGCAGTTCCTTACGGCCGAAAAACACAAAAACCATCACCTATCCCCGATGTGCATATTCTCTGGATTACAGCCGGACTAGGCTGCGACGGAGATTCCGTTTCTGTCACGGCCGCGACGCAACCAAGCATTGAGGACGTTTTGCTCGGTGCGATCCCGGGACTACCCCAGGTGCATCTGCACAACCCTGTTCTCGCCTATGAGAATGGGGATGATTTCCTGAAATATTGGTATCAGGCCGAACAAGGGAAGCTGGAGCCATTCGTTCTGGTTGTCGAGGGGTCGATTCCCAACGAGAAAATCAAAAAGGAAGGCTACTGGGCTTCACTCGGAACCAATCCAAAGACTGGGCAGCCCATTACCACGAGCGAATGGATCGATCGGCTTGCGCCGAAAGCACTGGCTGTGGTGGCCTGCGGCACCTGCGCAACCTATGGCGGAATCCATGCAATGCAGGGTAATCCCACAGGAGCGATGGGCTTATGCGACTACCTGGGCTGGGATTGGAAGTCCAAGGCCGGCTTGCCCATCGTGAACGTCCCCGGGTGTCCCGTTCAGCCGGACAACTTTATGGAAACGTTGCTCTACC
>JAOAPW010000345.1 GCA_025463105.1 Candidatus Acidiferrum typicum
TCCCGACGTGGTCTACCGCACAGCGGCGGAAAAATACGAAGCCGTGGTCAACGGCATCATGCAGGAAGACAACAGCTATGCGTACGGCCTGCGGCAGATTCATGAATCGGGCCAGCCCGTGCTGGTGGGGACAATTTCAATCGAAAAATCTGAACATCTCGCCAATCTTTTGAAAAAGGCGGGCATTCCGCACCAGGTGCTGAATGCAAAACAGCATGAGCGGGAAGCAAAAGTGATCGCGCAGGCGGGACGCAAGGGTGCGGTCACGGTCTCGACAAACATGGCCGGGCGCGGCACCGACATTCTGCTGGGCGGAAATCCTGAAGCCATGACGCGGGATCATTGCTTGCGCGAAAAGCTGGCCATTCCTTATATCGCGGCGCCGGCGGTCATTGGCGCGGATGCGTCAGACGGCGACACGGCGCCGAACATGGTTCTGTTCCAGCAGGAAGGAAAAATCTTTCAGGTGCCCGCCGATCAGTGGAAACCTATTTACAACATGTATGTCGAGCAGTGCCGGGCGGAACACGACGAGGTGATCGCGCTGGGAGGATTGCACATTCTGGGGACGGAACGCCATGAAGCGCGGCGCATCGATAATCAACTGCGAGGGCGCGCCGGGCGTCAAGGCGATCCGGGCTCGTCACGTTTTTTCCTGTCGCTTGAAGACGACCTGCTGCGGGTGTTCGGCGGTGAACGCGTAAAAGCCCTGATGTACCGACTGGGCATGACGGAAGGCATACCGATCGAGTCCAAGCTGATTTCACGCCGGATTGAGAACGCCCAGAAAGCGGTGGAGGCGCAGAACTTCGAAGCTCGCAAACATTTGCTCGAGTACGACGACGTGATGAACAAACAGCGCGAGACCATTTACTCGATTCGCCGCTCCGCGCTGGAAGGAAAAGAGCAGAAGGATTATGCGCTCAGCGTCGCAGAAGACATCGCGCGCGAGCTCGTCGACACTTTCTGCCCACAGAATGAACACCCGGAAAAATGGAATGTCACACAATTCGCCGCAGAAGTGCTGAATCAGTTTGGTCTGGACGTAAAGGCGGCTGGGATCGATGCGGCGAGGATGAATCACAACGAGCTGGCCGATGTGCTCGTTGAGCGGGTCAAGGAACGCTACGCTGAAAAGGAAAAGATGTTTGGCGAAACGATGATGCGATGGCTGGAACGGCGCATCATTCTGGATATCGTCGACACGCAATGGAAAGATCACCTGCTCACTCTCGACCACTTGAAGGAAGGAATCGGCCTGCGCGGGTACGGACAGAAAGATCCTTTGGTCGAGTTCAAAAAGGAAGCGTTCACGCTGTTCGAAGACATGATGGGACGCATCGATACCGAGACCGTTCGTTATCTGTTCCTGGTTCAGCCGGCGAAGCCGGAAGATGAAGCGCGCGAAATCGAGCGGAGACAGCGCCGTCAGCAGCAGGAAATGCAATATCAGGCAGGCGCGGCGCAGGCCGAGGAGCCCAAACCAATTCGCACCGGCGCGAAAGTCGGCCGAAACGATCCTTGTCCATGCGGAAGTGGGAAAAAATACAAGAAGTGCCACGGAAAAGCAGCCTAGATCCTGCCAGGCAAAATCACAGTTCCGGTGACAACTAGAAGTTCAAGACGACTCCTGCTCCAATCTGATACCCGGATTGCATGAAGCCTTGGAAACGTGTGCCGATAAAATCGCCTTGAACCCGCAAAAAAAGGCGCGGGAGAAACTTGTAGTCCACTCCCCCACCACCCATGAATCCGAACCCCGAGTTGCCCTGAACATCCCGGATATGCTCCAAGCCAACGAGACCATGCACCCACGGTTCGAACCGGCCGTGTCCGTTGAGAACTGCATGTGGTCCACCACCGATAAAGAGCGACTTCGTTAGAGTGCCCGTGCTTGAACTTCCATAACCCATGATGGCTGTGCCTTCGATACCGACCCAATCATTCAAAAAACGCGTAACATCCACATTGTAACCGTTCGTATGAATAGTCTGGCCGAGAGGTTTGAAATGCTGGTACTGATAACCAGCCCCCAGTTGCCAAGGCGTACGAGCCTGTACCTCAAACGAAACGGGAGCGGCTGGTTCAGCTGCGGGACTGTTTGCCTCGAATGAGGTTGCGGCGTCTTGTGCCGCGGCGGTGATTGACAGGCACAAAAGTGTCCCGCACAGAAGTAGTAACTTACGCATTTTTGGATGACCTTCCTCGCATCCCAAGATGCGATCCCTGCTGGACCATGTTGGCCTGTGCCAAATGATCTGTCCACGCAAAACGCGGTTGATCGTTTCCGGCAAGTCAACAAGCGCTCTGGAGCATTCGCGATAGGAGTACGGCCAGCACCCGAACGGGGTGGATTCTACCCCGCGGCGGCCGGTCCCTTAACTCATCCTCGCCCGGCCGAAATTTAAATCTTTTTGAAACAGCAGACTACGCAGATCATCCCAGCTGGCAGAGGGCGTGCTGGTTTAACCAGGCTATGACCGTCTCGAACCGCATATGTCCGGCACCGCGCTGTACTGTCGAAATCCCTGCCAGTCTCGAAATCGAGGGTCTTTGCCTTCAGCACTACCTTGAGAAAGCATTCCATAAACTCGCCGCCGTGACACTGGACTTTCAATGCGAGCGGGACATCGATTATCAGGTGATGGAATGGCTGCTTGCTCAAGTGAGCTTCGCGGTGGATTCGTTGGCTCAAGAAGACGCGCAACGGGACGCCGGGCAGCGCTCCATGCTGCTGGAATTAATTCTGGGCATTGCGAATTTGAATGAATATATGCGCCACAGCAAAATGGTAGTCGGGCGCTTAAGGTGACGGGGTACCCGTTTGGCATCCTTTTTGTCCACAGTCCTTGTGCACATATTGGCAGCAATCTAATATTGGGCGATCGAAGGATTGGCGTGAAGGATGCGAATTGGCTCCATCAAATCATGAGGTTTTGACTATCCCGAGGAAAAAAGAAGCCTTTGTCGACCCGGCGCGGACAAATAACCATGGCCAAAAAATCCAGTTCAGTCATCGAAAAACATGAGGCGCTGCCATCCACGCACTTTGAGGTGCTGCTAGCAGCCGATATCACCACGATCTCGCCTGTCGTTACATGGGTGATGCATTTAGTAAGCGAAATGGAATATGGCGCAAGCAAGGAATTTCAAATCGAACTGGCGCTGCGCGAAGCGCTGGCGAACGCCGTCCTGCATGGATGTAACGCAGATCCCTCCAAGAGAATCGAGTGCTCTGTGACGTCCGATGAGGATCGCGGCATTCTTATCGTGGTGCGCGATCCCGGAAAAGGCTTTGACGCAACCAAGGTTCCCTCCCCGACGAACGAGCAAAATCTCTTCTCCGAACATGGCCGCGGAATCTTTCTGATCAACACGCTGATGGATGAAGTGCAATATGAACGCAACGGCGCGGAAATCCATATGCGCAAGTATTGACGATCATGCCCGTTGAATCCGCAAATAAACCACCCAGCCCCCCGCCGGACAAGCTTGAGCGGTTTCGCGCGGAAATGCCGCAAATTCCCGGAGTGAATAATGCGCGTCCGGGCGTTTCGACAGACGCCAACGATGCCAATAAAAGACGTCTCCTACAATTGGGCGGGTTGGCGGCGGCCGTACTTCTGACCGGTATTATATTCCTTTGGTGGATTAAACGCGCCCCTCATGGCGCGAGCGAATCACCAGAATCGGAGCCCCGAATCGAAGCATCTGCGCCGCTCGCAGTAGCCAGTGAGGCTACTGTAACTGATGGCGCGATTCAGGCGGCAACTGTGGAAGAACTTGCCAGACCCTGGTCGGCCAAACAATTCACTTTTGTGAAGCCCTTCACGCACGAGAAACTGGATGCGATGGTCATCCGTCTTCCTGGTGGAAGTCTTTGGGCTTTTGCCCTCCGGGAACCTTACGGTCATTGTGATTTGGAATACGTAACGGACATGGGTCAGCTCGCGAAGCAGTACGGGTACCGCGCTTCCCACCCGATGGTAGCCAGCCCTTGCAGCAGCACCATCTACGATCCTATGAAAGTCGGGTCGATTGGCGACAATGTTTTTGTGCGGGGCGAAATAGTCCGAGGCTCGGGTCTTCGACCGCCGATTTCCATTGACGTTTTGGAAAAAGGCGGCTCCATCATCGCTGACCGTATTGAATAATACGTGTCCAGGCGAAATTCTGCCGTCACAATCGACCGGCACGCAGCTATTTATCCTTGAGTTTTAGTTTGCCGGCGCCTTTGTTCTCTTCCAGAAACTCCCGCAATTTTTCGCCGGTGTCCAGAAGGCGAATCCACTGCTCGTAATACAGGGTGACGGGAAAACGGCCGAGGCCATACACGCTCACGCCTCCCTTTTCACCGACTTTGAAATCCAACTCCCCGGTACGACGCGATCCGCTTTTCTTTTCCATCTCCGCTAAACGCGCCTTCAATTCTTCGTAGGTTGGCTCCGCCATTTAACCTCCTCTGTTCCATCGTAAACCGAATGAATTATACCGAACAACTGCCGTGCCGGGCGAAGGTGAATGAAGATCTCCCAGGCCCTGGCAAACCTTAAGCTCTTCTTAATTCTAATTTTCATTTTGAGCACAAAACCGAAGCGTCAAGCACCCTTGCGGGCACTCCTCAGCATCTCAAAGTCAGACCGACTCAAGGTCGAGGCAACCCCTGCGATGCTGCCCAGCTGCTGGGTTCCGAGATTTCGGGGCCGAAATGGGGTTACACTCTCTTCGGAGGACGCATGCGAATGAGAAACAGAGCGAGGTTGTTTCTGGCAGCAATCAGCCTGGTGGCTCTGGCTGCCGGATGCTCGAGTACACAAAAGGATCAGGCTCTGGCCACCGATATCAAGGCCAAAATGTTTTCCGATCCACTCGTAAGGGGCGCCAGTGTGGACGTAGCCGTAAAAAATGGCGAGGCCACTCTGTCTGGCGAAGTTCCCAATGACGGAGCTCGTTATGAGGCGTACAAGATTGCAAACGATACCCCCGGCGTGAAGCACGTCACTGACAAAATGGTGGTGCAATCGGCGCAAGCTATCCCGGCCGCCCCACCCGTTCCTGACGAGACACCAGCCGTCGAGCCACCTCCCATTGAGAGATCCCCCCAACCTGTGCACCGCAAGGCTGAGCACAAGGAGGCTAAGCATCGCGTCGATTCAAATCAGAGCGCGATGAATTCCGGCCCTGACCCGGCGCCCGCCCCGCCTCCCGCCGCTTCGATGCCGCCGCAACAGCCCGTAACAGCGGAGGCTCCCCCGCCCCCACCACCGCCGCAGCCAAAGCATGTGGAAATTCCCGCGGGAACCCCTGTGCGGGTTCAAATGATTGATGGCGTGGACTCCTCGGTGAACCGCGCCGGCGAGGTTTTCCACGCAAGTCTGGCAGCGCCGATCGTGGTGGACAATCAGATCGTGGTTCCGGCAGGGACCGACGTTTACGTGAAGTTGACGAACGCGAAATCGGCGGGCCACATGACCGGCCAAAGCACTTTGGCGCTGGAACTGGCGCGCCTCGAGTTTCAGGGCAAATCGTATGCGCTGGCCAGCAACGACTATACGCAGACGGGCAGCTCGCGTGGTAAACGCACGGCCGAGACCGTCGGTGGCGGAGCGGTGCTGGGCACTTTGCTGGGTGCGGTTATCGGCGGCGGAAAAGGCGCCGCGATTGGAGCGGCTACCGGAGCGGGGGCCGGCGGAGTTGCCCAAGGCGTGACAAAAGGCCAGCAAGTCCGGATCCCGCCGGAAACGAAGCTGGACTTTTCGCTCGACCAACCGGTTGAGGTCAGCTATTTCCCTGAAAAGAATCGCTCTTTGCAACGCTAGACCGGCGACTCCGTAAGGGCACGGCATTGCCGTGCCGCTACAAGCGAGGCAAGCGTCACAGTCAAAATAAAAGAGGCACGGATGCGAATGGCACCGTGCCTTTCCTATTTTCGACGAGATTCCTTGATTTCTTCGTGGTTCAGCGAGAGTGTCGAAAGCTCCTTGAAAAATTCCATTACGCGGCCTTCGGCCCAGAA
Organism: Candidatus Acidiferrum typicum; assembly: GCA_025463105.1. Lineage (GTDB taxonomy): Bacteria > Acidobacteriota > Terriglobia > Acidiferrales > UBA7541 > Palsa-360. The sequence goes on from JAOAPW010000345.1 coordinate 6,017, forward strand.
GCGATTATCGCCTCGGCCGCGCGAAATAAACGCGCAGTGCCCGCCATGCGGGGGAGCGATCAGACGAATATGCGAGTTCGTCGCCAGTGCAGGATCGGAAAAGCTCGCGAACGGAACGAAAGGATCATCCTGCGAAGTCACCACGAGAGTCGGCACGCGGATTTCGCCCGCGATGCGCAACGCACTGCATTGGGCATAGTAGTCGGAGGCGTCGCGGAAACCGCAGTAGGTCGCCGTAATCACGTCGTCAAACTCACGCAGGGTGCGCACGCGCGCCATCCGGCCGAGATCGAATTTCCCTGGAAAAAGCCGAGCCTTTCGGCGCATACGGTTCTTCAGGCCCTTCACAAAATGCCTTTGATAGACGAAGTTTGACGGCAAATCCACTGCGTCGACGCATTGAGCGAGTTCCAGCGCGGGGCAGACCGCCGCAATTCCACGCAACTGCCGCGGCGCGGCGTCCGCCAGCTCTCCCGCCATTTTGAGCACCAGATTTCCGCCCATGGAATACCCGGCAAAGAATATCTCCGGCAGCGAATTTCCCTCGATGAGTTCATTCAGGACTGCGCGGAAATCGCAGGAAAGGCCGGAATTGTAAAGCGTCGGCGTGAGTGATTCCGTCCCTCCGCAGTTGCGTTGATTAAGCCGCACGGCATTCCATCCAGCCATAAAAGCACGCTCGGCGAGCCCCAACATGTAGCCCGACTCACAAGATCCTTCGAGGCCGTGGACCAGCACCAGGGTAGGTCGTTCGCGAGGCTGCGATTGCCAGTGGCATTCGCCGCGAATGCTCGTGCCGGGCTCGGTTTCAAAATCCCGCGGGGTGCTTGGCGGAAGGCGAGGAAATCTTCGCGGCCAGAACGCCGAGGCGAACGTTTGTGCATGCGGATTGCGCAACAAGGGATGTGGCTCGAAGGTTTCCATTCACAAACATTCTACGACAGCCTGCGGCTACAAAGGCGCAGAGCCATAGAACTCGTTTTAGCGGACATTTCACGGACGCGGAACGACATTCTCCATTTTTTTCGAGGTGGGAAATCTGTTCTTGCTTTGCATTCCCTCGGCTTTCACCACCCGTGCCATGGTGCTGAGGTGAGAGCTGATTTTCAACTGCGACTTCGTTGCCTGGCCCAGATTTATTTCAAAGCGGACCTGGTCGTCATCGAACACGAGGCCTATGATGCCTCCCGCAGCGACAAACCTGGCCGAAACAAGGGTGTACAAAATTGAACAGACATCTCTGCATCGTTTGGTTAAATTCTGCGCGTGGCACGCTCGATGACACAACCCCGGTCCAGCTTCAAATAGATAGGACTGTTCGCTCTCCCAGTCGGCGAACTATGCTCCGGTCCTCCGCACGTTAGCCGGGTGGCCAACTCCACTTAAGGCGTCTTCGCCTGAGAGGGTAAGAAGTGGAAAAAGGCCGCCCCGCTGTGATCCCGTGTTTGCAGGAATTCTTTCGCTGGAGGAATCCATGATCAGTCAAGAAGGTACTGAGTGCGATTTTGAGATAGCGCGTCCAAGAACCGGCGTTCAACTGAACGATATCCTAATCACCGCCGAACTCGCCAAGCGCGCTTATCGAGAGCCGAATTGGAGGGCGCAAAGTGTTGCGTTTA
>JAOAPW010000374.1 GCA_025463105.1 Candidatus Acidiferrum typicum
GCCAGCTTTCCAATCGTACATTTGCGCGAGCACCGCATATTGAAAGTAGAGATTGTTGTCGAGCACGGCGATGCGCGGGGAGGGAAATGTGAAATTCTGCAGGAATGGCGATTTGGCGCCAAGATCGATCGCGCTCTTAGCCGTGCCATCCACGAAGTCCACTGCGCCAGAACCTTTTTTCTTCGTTTGCGCAGTCCAATCGTAGTGAACGGGAGTCCCGTCGGGACTCAACGTAAGTTGTCCAGTTGCTTTGATGTCTCCGCCGCCTGGAGCGTGCGCAGTGGTCGAGCCTCGCGCCATCCAATTCGCGCCGGAGGGAGAAATTTCAAATTCTTCGTTGCCGACTTCATGGCCTTCAAGAAGAATGCGAAATTTTCCTTTGTCGGGAGTGAGTCCTGTCAGCGGGACTGCGGCCTTTGCATCTTTATTGTTTTTCTGCCGAGACAGATGCGCTTCCGCAATGGCGCCGAATCCGGCTGCAAAACACAGAAAGATTCCCAGCGTGACAAGTTTCCGCATGGTTTTTCGATCGTGATTCATAGCAGCGGGTGTCCCGGCGCGGTACCGTCCTCGGGTACGCGAGCCGATCGGCCAAAAATGCCAAGCGCCAGAATCTGCTCGACGACGCGAATGGATTCTCCGCCGCTTTCGATACGATAATCCGCTTGCCGGTAATACGGCAGGCGCTCCTCGTATAGTCTACGAAAGCTGGCCTCGTCGCGAAAGAGCGGCCTGTCTCCCATCAGTACACACCTTTGTAGAAGGCTTTCGATGGCGCAATCCAGCCAAATGAGGGCGACGCCGGGAGTATCAACATTGCGAAGGAGGGCAGCGTTCCGTGGCTGGGCAAACGTGCCGCCTCCGAGTGCGAGCACCACTCGAGCGTCGCGTTCCGATGCCCACCCAAGCACGCGCGTGAGGCATTCGTGTTCGATGTCGCGGAAAACCGCTTCGCCCTTCTGCTCGAAGATTTGCGAAATTGCCATTCCGGTGTGCCGTTCGATTTCAGAGTCGAGGTCGACAAAATGCCAAGCAAGCTGAGCTGCAAGCAGACGCCCCACGGTGCTCTTGCCCGAGCCCATGAACCCGGTCAGGCAAACCATGCGGCATTCCGGGACGGGCCCGGTCAACGACTTCTTGGGTTGAGAATAATCCTGCAAGCGATTCCGAGTTCGTTAGTCACGTTTCAGAATCTTGATTGTACCACTAAAGGAAGATAGTTCGACCTTGGCATGGCCTTCGTTCATGGTGCCAAACAGGCTCTGCCCGTATTTGTACGAAGGATGATGGGTGCCATGCGTATCCGGCTTGAAGGACGCCTGATTGACGACGCTGCCCTTCAGCGAAGTTGCATTCACATCGAATGAATCGGTGCCGGTAAAGTGAACTTCAATCGTGCCGCTAAAATTCTTCATGATGTAGACGCCGCGGTTCAGAAAGCTGCCGTCAAACAGGATATTCCCGGACGAGGTCTGCACGCGAATGCTGTCCAGCGCCGGCTCGATCATCTGCATATTGCCGCTGATGGAGCTGGCCTCCAGCTTTCCGGCACAGCGCGTACACACGAGCGAACCATCGATCGTCTTGATTACCATGTAGCCATTCACATCGGAAAGCTGGAGGTTCGCGCCGACCGTATCGAAAGTCATGTCGCCATGCACGCTTTCGACTGTGACATTGCCCGAGTCTGTCCGCACGCTCAACTCGCTCTCCACCGGAATCGTGATTTCAAAATCCGTTTGGACGTCCGCCGCGGAGGCATTTTGCGTGGCCATGTGGGTTACGACTTCAACGCGATTTCCGGCCTGTTCGGTTTCCACGACAGCCTTGCCGCCCGCATTTGTCCACGCCACCTGCACTTCATTCTTGCTCCAGGCCTTCACCTGAATTTTCCCGCTGGCGTTGCGCACGGTTACCATGGGTTTGCTCTGTACGGGGAAGTGTTTTTCGACGCGATCGGCCTGCGCAGGCGCCGCGATGAGGGCAAATCCCGCCATGACGGCGCCGATTGTGCCCAACCTTACTGCATTGCATGTTGAATTCACTGCAATCCTCCCGTTGTGCTCCGGTCCATGGCCGTGGACAGCAATTCGGCCTTCTGTTCGTAGGCGCCGTACAGATATTCCCTCGCCATCTCATTTTCAGGTTGTTCGCGTACGTCCTTTTCACACATGACGATGAAGTTGTCAACAATGTTTAGATTGCGGCGGATGGAATCCGATACGGCGGCGTCGTGAGCCCGGAAGCCCGGGATATTCTCATTGCCGACTGTGAGGAGTTCTTCCTTGAATACGTTCTCCGCCGAGGGAGCCACCAGCGATGCCTGCTGCAACTCGAGTTGCGGAGCCACCGTCAGACGCCCTACCGTCTGTGCTGGATTTCCCATGGTGCTGATCATCCCGGCGGCAACCAGTATGAGCGAGAGAAACGCGCCGGCCAGCGCTGGGTGTTGAACCGCAATCCACCAGGCGCGGTGTATGCTTTCGCGCACCGGGGACGAATCGCGGATGATTCCTTCGGCTTCCAGTTGGTTGCGCAGGGCGGTCCAGAGGTGCTCTGGAGGTGCAATATCTTCGGCGCCGAGTTCCATCGCCACGGCGTGAATTGCCGCAAGGTCTAAGGTCAATGCGCGGCAGGCCTCGCAGCCGTTAATATGAGCGGTGGCAAGCTCCGGCAAAGGCCCGTCGGCCTGCTGCTCGAGAATCTGTCCCAGTTCATTGCACTGCATGTTCGTCATCCTTGGAGGATTTTAACTGGACCTAATTTCACTTCAACCGAACGAATACTAAGCAAACCTCAGGCTCAATCCGATCCCGCCGTTTCTGTCTTGGCAGCCTGCCGCTCTTGCCGGGCCTGCTCACGCAAAGTTTCCTTCAAGAGTTCTCGCAATCGCATCCGGGCTTTATGCAATTGCGACTTCGAGTTGCCGATCGAGCAGCTCATGAGCCCGGCAATCTCGTTGTGCTCAAACCCTTGAATGTCGTGCAGCACGAAAACCTGCTTATACCCCGGCGGCAACTGCTCAATCGCGCGTTCCAAGTGAACCCTGTCGATCGAGCCGGTCAACAGCAGGTCCGGCGCTCCAAGTTCCCTGCGCGGCCCGCTCGTTTCATCGTCAGGATCGTTCGTTTCCTCCAGCGACGATTCCGACAGCGTTTTCTTGCGCAGCTTCATCAACACTACGTTCACAGCCAGCCGATGCAGCCAAGTCGAGAACGCGGACTCCCCGCGGAATGTCGCAATCTTGCGGAACAACTGCAAGAAAGCATCCTGCGTTAGGTCCTCAGCCTCGGCCGTATTGCCCACCATTCGCAAACACAAGGCATAAACGCGCCGGCTATGTAGTCGGTAGATGCGTTCGAACGCGCCAGCGTCGCCCTGTTGGGCGAGGCGAATGGCCTCAGCCTCAGTCATCTCGCTGGAATCAGTTCGTCTCGTGCGGGTCACCGTACCCGTCGGGACGCATCCGGTTTGTGGGATGCACCCGCGGCTCCTTGAGTTGCACTTGTATGAGTTGCTGGTGCTGGTTTGGTACCGGCGCCAGCCACGTTGTGCCGCGCCTACGTCGCAAACCTTGCGTAAGCGGTATTAATGCTCCCAGCCGTATTTTCTCTGGAAATGCTACGTTCGTCTAGGACTAACGGTAAGAATGGCCGGAACTTGCATCACCAGTTTCAGTCTGAACGCTTCCAGCTCTTCAGCGGGCAAAGCACAGAAGAAGGATTTTAATAAGACCGTAGTCTCCCCCATGCATGTGTTCAGGTCGTAGCCAAGCACCTCAAGTTCCCGCCAGGCCCGATTCGGGAAGACCGGCCCTCCGCCAGCGACGTCCCCTACAATAACGTGTGTTTCCTTCTGTAATTCCTCGATGATCTCTTTCAGCGCATGCAATTTGTGAAAAAAGCGCGTCCTGCCACGAAACACCACCTTGGCCAGCAGATTGTCCATAAATGAAATTCTCTGTGCTGTCGTTCCGCGGAAGTTTTGGGAGGTAAGCGGGGTTACATTGGGCAGCGTTCCAAAGTGAGAGCCGTGTTCCTCGATTGTGCGGATTACTAGCCTGAGTTGAACCGCCTGACGATCAAACAGATCCGCAAAGGCTGTTACCCTTTCCTTGGCAACCGTGAATTGTTCCCGGTCACAAAGAGCAAGCCCTTCGTCCAGGACCACGCTCAGAATTCCGTTCGAGGATTCGAGTTCGGTTCGGGTGG
>JAOAPW010000385.1 GCA_025463105.1 Candidatus Acidiferrum typicum
CCTCAGCGCGCTTATGACGACAGCATGCGCGACTTGAACCAGCTTCGACAGTCAGTCCGGGACGATCCGGACATGGCGCGACAGGTTCAGGAATTAATTCGCCAGATGCAGCGGCTGGATCCGAGCCGCTTCCCCGGCAATCCCGCGCTGTTCGAGCAGCTCCACTCGCAAGTGCTCGCTGACGTGGATAAGCTCGAGCTTCAACTGCGGCGTCAGCTGGACGATAAACAATCCGGCCAGGTACGCAGCGGCGATATCCGTTCAGTGCCCGCGGGTTACGAGGATTCTGTCGCGGACTACTATCGCCGTCTCAGCAAAAACAAATAGGCGAAGCCGAATCTACTTCACAAATTACAAATTTATATGTCCGAGCGAAGCGCCAGGGAACGCTCCGCACGGACAGTGGTGACCCGGAACGCGCGAAGGAACCTCCGCAGGAAGCCCGGACGGCAACATCCCACCCGTTAAGCCCTGTTGAACCTGCTACGGAGTCGGCGATCTCCGCGCTTTATTGATTGAGAGTGAATTAACACGGAAAAAATGGAGGGGTCAAGTCAACAAATTGTCACAAGATTGAGTTGACTGAGACCTTGGTTCATCACCCGCAAAATATTGCTCACTACGCTCTAACTATTTTTTCGGCAAAGGTTTGCGGGGAAGCTGCTCATTCGCATTAGCCGTCATATACACGAACGAAGCAACGATTACGGCCATCTGCTTCAAATCCGCTTCCTGAATCCGCTCGTAGACATCCATGTTTGTATGATGTGTGCGCGTTTCGTATTCGATCGGATCCTGAATAAACTGGAACCCCGGCAATCCGACTTCATCAAAGGAAACATGATCCGTGCCGCCGGTTCCGCGAATTGAAAGCATGGTCATGCCCATGGATTTGAAAGGCTCCATCCATTTTTCAAAAATGGGCCGGACCTCTTCGTTGCCTTGTAAATAGACGCCGCGAATTTTGCCCGTGCCGTTGTCCACGTTGAAATAAGCCGAAACTTTGGCGTGATCGGGTTTGAATTCCAGGCTCTGCCTGTCGCCGAAATGCTGCTTGACGTAGGCGCGCGAGCCAAGCAGACCCTCTTCCTCGCCCGTCCACAAAGCGAGGCGCACGGTGCGGCGCATCTTCAGTCCCGACACTTTCAGAATACGCATGGCCTCCATCATGACGGCGGATCCGGCGGCGTTGTCCGTGGCGCCCGTGCCGCTATCCCAGGAATCGAAATGCGCGCCGAGCATCACGACCTCCTCCGCTTTATCGGACCCGGGAATTTCCGCGATGATGTTGAAGGAATCGAGATTCTCTTCGTAAAATTTATTGATGATATTGACGCTGAGCGTCACCGGCACATGTTTCTCGAGTGTGCGAAAAATGCGCCCATAATCTTCGATGGCCACGGCAACGCGCGGCAGCACCAGTGGGTCCTTGGGATCTCGAGAGCCGCCGGTCGTCACCGTAATCGTTCCGCCATCGTGCGGCGAGGGTTCGAGCCACGCCGCCGCGCCTTCGTCCGTCAAAAATTTTAGAAGTTTTTGGTTGAACTGGTGCTGGACAAGAAAACGGGCGCGGGCAGCGGCGTCGGGAGGCGTCGGGGGCGGCCTCGGTTGCGCCATGTCTTCCAGTTCCTTGTCAGTGTACCGATGAGCCGGGGCCTCGAATTGCGCCTCGACGGGTCGCAAAGGCGCCGTCATCACAAATTTGCCTTTGAGTTTCCCGCGAAACGCTTCGAAGTCCTCCTCTTTTTCAATCTTTGCGTACACCGCTTCCGCCGTGATGGATCCCCCGGTTCCGGACGTCCAGGCCTTTGGGTACGCGATCAGCGGAAAATGCCGGGGCGCAACTTCATTGGCTTCGAACAGCTCATTCGACCAGCCTCGTCCAAACGGTCCCCACGATTCCTCGTGAACATTTGCCAGCCCCCAGGAATTAAGGGTTTTAAGCGCGTATTCACCGGCTTCGCGGATATTGGGAGAATTCGTCAGGCGCGGGCCGTACACGTCGGTCAGGTAGCCCATCACTTCCATGACGTGCGAATGCTGGAGGCCTTCGTCTTCGAATTTGCCGATCGCACCAGGGTCGGGGGCGGACCAGTCCGGTTGTGCCGTCGCGGTCCACCCGGCCGTGAGCAGCAGCGCGAGCAGGGCCGCGCATTTCATTGATTTGCGCAAGCTCAGCCTCCCCACCATAATAAAGATTCTACCTCGGAGCTTTCCAAACGACGAGCGCGGCCGTGCTGGATGTGTCTATCAGCGATACAAATCAAATAATTTTGCAGAGAAGTGGCAAAGAGGCTTAAAATGCCTGTATGAAGAAAAAGGTTATGTCGAAAGAGAAGGCCGCTCGGGCGCTGGCGCTTCTCGCGGAAGAACATTTGAAGGCGTATCCCGCTGAGGAACGAGACAGAAGGATTAAGGCGTTCGGTTCGAAGGTTGCCGAACTCAGAAGGAAGACCGCCAACTCTTCAAAGCCTCGCGCAGCTTCTCGGGATCGTCGGCAAGCCCGAGCTCACGGATAGCCTCCAGAAATTCCCGTTCGGTTTTAATTTTAGAGCTTCGCGGAATCCCTTCAGGAGTTCTTCCCTTTGCCGAAGCGCCTTCATATCAACTCGGCGTTTACCTCGGCTCTTTTCTTCTCGCATCACGTCGCGGATATCCGGGTCTTGCGGGACATCTGTCACGGTGTGTCTCCTCCTTTTGTAGCGGTGCAGTTTGAATCTTCCCCTCAAAGCGGTCAACTGGAGAATAACTACACATGGGGCGCGTAGAAACCCGACTTGTTCGTCGGTGACGGGCTGCGGAAGGGTATGGTACTCTTAAGGGGTCGAAGGCACTTGTAATTCCTCTTGGAATTGAGCGTGAGGGCTGCAAGGTCGCACTTGCAGCCATTTTTGTATCCATTGGTGATTTTAGCGGGCTCCCCTTCGAAGCTCAGGGTAAACAAGTAAAGCCCGCACCTGTGCACCGATCCGACAATCGAAATAAAGGTTAGTCGAACAGAAAGCTAGGATTCCATGCCACAGATTCGCAATATCGCCATTATCGCCCACGTGGACCACGGTAAGACCACGCTGGTGGACGCCATGCTGCACCAGAGCGGCGTCTTCCGCGAGAATCAGATCGTCGTCACGCGCGTGATGGATTCAAACGACCTTGAGCGGGAGCGCGGCATCACCATCCTCGCGAAAAACACCGCGCTGTTCTATCACGACACGAAAATCAACATTGTGGATACGCCCGGCCACAGCGATTTCGGCGGAGAAGTCGAGCGCGCGCTGAAAATGGTGGACGGCGTGCTCCTCCTCGTGGACGCGAGCGAGGGCCCGCTGCCGCAGACGCGCTACGTCTTGCAGAAGGCGCTGCAGGCAAAGCTGCTCCCCATCATCGTGCTCAATAAAATCGACCGCTCCGATGCCCGGGTGGCCGCCGTGCTCGACGAAATTTACGACCTTTTCATTGACCTGGAGGCCACCGAGGATCAGCTTGATTTCCCCGTGCTTTACACGAATGCGAAAACGGGCGTCGCGCACCGCAAAATCGGCGACTCCTCGACCAATCTCCAGCCGCTGTTTGAAACCATTGTTTCCGCCATTCCCGAACCGAAGGGCGATCCAAACGGCGTTCTGCAAGCGCAAGTGATGAACCTGGACTACAGCGATTTTCTCGGGCGCATCGCCATCGGTCGCGTTTTTAACGGAACGCTGCGTCGCGGCTCCGATGTGGGCATCGCCAAGCGCTCGGGCGCGATCGAGCCCACACGCATCACGAAGCTTTACACGTTTCGAGGCCTCGAACGCGATGAAGCGGAAGAAGTTGCCTGTGGCGACCTGGTCGCTGTCGCCGGCGTCGAGGGCATTCAGATTGGGGAAAGCCTTACCGACATTGAGAATCCTCAGCCGCTCGAACCGCTGGTCATCGACGAGCCGACTCTGGCGATGAATTTCACCATCAATACCAGTCCGCTTGCCGGACGCGAAGGACAATGGGTTACTTCGCGCGATCTTCGCTCGCGTTTGCAGAAAGAGTTACTGACCAACGTTTCGCTGCGCATTACCGATTCGGATACGACCGACGTATTTCGCGTGCTGGCGCGCGGCGAATTGCAACTCGCCATCCTGATCGAGACCATGCGACGCGAAGGCTACGAGTTAATGGTCGGCAAACCGGAGATCGTAGTGCGCGAGGAAAACGGAAAAAAACTCGAGCCTCTTGAGCGGCTGGTCGTCGATTGTCCGGAATCGTTTGTCGGCGTGGTAATGGAATCGCTTGGACGCCGCCGCGGCGAACTCGGCAAAATGGTCAATCACGGCTCGGGCTGGGTGCGCATGGAGTTCACCGTTCCATCGCGCGGACTGATCGGCCTGCGTGGACAGTTGCTCACCGATACGCGCGGCACCGCGCTGCTTCATGCATTATTTGAAGGTTGGACCGAATATGGCGGCGAAATGGCTACGCGTCCGACCGGCGCGCTGGTGGCCGATCGCTCAGGCCACACGACAGCGTTTGCGCTGTGGAATATACAGGAGCGCGGCGAGTTGTTCGTTGGTCCTGTCGAGGAAGTGTATGAAGGCATGATTGTCGGCGAAAATGCGCGCGACGCCGACATGGACGTCAACGTCACGAAAGAAAAAAAGCAGACCAACATGCGCGCATCGAGCGCGGATGAGGCCATCCGTCTGATTCCGCATCGCCAGTTGAGCCTCGAGCAAGCGATCGAATTCATCGCCGACGACGAGTTCGTAGAGGTCACGCCGAAATCCATCCGCCTGCGCAAAAAAGTGCTGGACATGAAAAAGCGCCCACGCCGCTGGCAGCAAATCCGCGCCAACGCCGAAGCCGCAAAGTAGCACAGGCTGCAGCCTGTGTGCTTTTCGCTTTATTAGCAGAAATCAAGAACACACGGGCCGAAGCCTGTGCTACCAAATCCCACGCACATGCAACCCCGCTCTCGATGGGCCATGCCTTCTTCGCCTGAGCGTGAGAATCATTAATTATTCTTTACGGGACTCTTAGCCGTTTTTTACGGCAAGTATGTTTAGTTTTTGGGCGGACTCCCCGGCGCGCATGATTATTGAAGTTCGGGCGAGCGAAATCAGAGAAAACAAAAACATGGACCGTCTCACTTTATTCGGGTTGTTCGCCGTTACGGCAATGCTTGTGTGCTACGCACTCGAGCGGCGCAGCAACTGGTTTGTTCTTGGGTTCGCCGCATCCTGCATACTCGGTTCTGCCTACGGTTTTCTCCAAGGTGCCTGGCCATTTGGATTGGTGGAAGCCATCTGGTCGGTTGTTGCCGCGCGCCGCTGGTGGCTGACGAGAGTCGCAAACTAAGCCGCTGCATTCCGTTCTCAGTGCAAAGTCCTGTTGTTGTAGCCCGGGTCTCTTGCCCTGAGCGAACGCGAAGGGTCAGACCTGCTGGTTTTCCTCGCAATTGGCAAGCAAATCCTCACGTTTAAAGAGGGAGCTACAACTTCAGCGCAATTCCCAGTTATTTCCAGCCTGCACTCACGCCAAGCTCGGCAACGCGCTGTTCAAGTTCGCGCGCAATTTGCTGCGCGTCGGACTCCGCGGGAAATTCCACGGGTTTGCCGATGTATACGCGGATGCGGCCCGGACGATTGAAAATGCTGTGCGCCTCCCTGATTTCGTACGCCCCGTCGATGCGAATTGGAACAACGGGGAGCCTCAGATTGTTCGCGAGCAGGCCGATGCCGGCGCGAAAGGGTTGCAGTTTTCCGTCCGGAGTCATGTCTCCTTCGGGGAACACGAGGACGCTCCAGCCTCGGTCCGCCAACTCCCCTGCAAAACGAAAACTTTCGCGAAACCCGGAGCGTTTGGGCAGCGGGAAGACGTTGAAGAGCGCAACCACCAGAAAATAATTTATCTGCTGGAGCCAGCGGCGCAGAAAAAACCATTCTTTCGGAGGCCGGCGCATTCGAGCGAGACGTTCGCCGCCCATGGCTACCGCGAGG
>JAOAPW010000409.1 GCA_025463105.1 Candidatus Acidiferrum typicum
CAAGACAACTAAGGCATTCATCTCGACGAACGGCGGAGCCGGGGGAATTCCTTATTTCCCGAATACTAGCAACGCGACTTGCCTAGCAAAATCGACTGCCATGGGCCAATTAGCGATTGCTTCACTCACCGACCTGGGCTGCTATGCTAACGGCAGCTCGGTTCTCGTGCCGCCTGCCTACGGAAGTCTCGGTACCGCCGCGCCGAATATGTTCCGGAGCTTCCCCTATTACAATGTGGACCTGAATGTGACGAAGGTGTTCAAGGTCAAGGAAGGCCTGTCATTCCAGTTTCGGGCCGAATTCTTCAACATATTCAACCACCCCAATATCGCCAACGTATTTGGAGGGCCAGGTGGGGATAACACCTTTACCGATCCTTCTGCGGATGCGGGCGCGGGTTTTGGCTTCAGGAATACGACACCCGACGTGCTCAGCTCCAATCCCGTGCTCGGGTCTGGCGGACCACGCGCGATTCAGCTGGGCTTGAAGATCCTGTTCTAACCGATCCTCGAAGATCGATTTGGACACGGCGACGGGGCCGGACGAAAGTCCGGTCCCGTTTTAATTTTTGGAGCGAAGGCGCAGGTCAATTTATTCACGCAGCGCGAGTGGACGAATGTCTTTTTCTCGTTCAGAATGAATGCTAGCGGTTTTGCACTGTTCACAATCGGATGCCAAATGCGCCAGGCGAGGGCATTACTTTAGACCCGCCAGATAACTATTTCTTTTGGAGAAATCGAAATGCCACCGGCACCAACACCTCAACCTCAACCCGCCAAATTGCCCATTGAGGGCGTAAAAAATCTTGTCGCAGTCGCCAGCGGGAAGGGCGGCGTAGGGAAAACGACTGTTGCTGTTAACCTGGCTCTCGCGCTGAAGCGATTGGGCGCTTCTGTTGGTCTGCTTGACGCCGACGTTTATGGCCCAAACGTTCCGATCATGCTGGGCACGGACGAGCAGCCGCAGGCGCTGAGCGAACGGCAGATACTTCCGGTCGAGGCCCAAGGCATAAAACTGATCTCGATGGGCCTGCTGAACCCGGGTGATAAGCCCATGATTTGGCGCGGACCCATGCTGCATAGCGTCATGCAGCAATTTCTTCGCAGCGTCGTGTGGGGCGAGCTGGATTATTTGATCGTGGATTTGCCGCCGGGTACGGGAGACGTTCAGCTTTCGTTGATTCAAATGGTGCCTGTCACCGGGGCCGTGCTGGTCACCACGCCGTCGACTGTAGCTCTTGCGGATGTCCGCAAGGCCATCGAAATGTTCCGTCAGGTCAACGTCGATATTCTCGGGATTGTTGAGAATATGAGCTTCTTCAATTGCCCGCATTGCCAGGGCAAGATCGACGTCTTCGGTCACGGAGAAGGCCGGCGCATCGCCGAAACGTACGGCGTGCCGCTGCTTGGAGAAATTGAAATCGACCCGCGCATCCGCATCGGAGGCGATACCGGCAAGCCGGTGGCGCTGCTCGGAGAGAATTCGCCTGAGGCCAAAAGCATTTTCGCGATGGCCCGCGCCGTGGCATCACGTCTGGCCGAAAAACCGGCAGCCGCCCGAGGCTCCGTCGTCCAGATCGATTGATCTTTTCCGAACGAGTAGATAGCCGCTGGGGCCGCAAGTGCTAAACCTGGAAGGAGTTCGCGGAAGTTGCGTTTCCTAATCCCAAACAGATAGAATTATTGATTCGGACCATCCTTCAGAAGGGCGTTTTTTCTCTTACCGTGGTTCAACTGCCTCTCAATACTGCGGAAAGCACCGGACTCACCTATTGGATGGATCGGGTCCTTGAGCAGCATGCAAAGCTCGATGGAGACTGGGCTCCCGATTCCGTCCATGACCTGCGCGTGGCCATGCGCCGATGCATCCTGATCGCTGACGTGATGAGAGACCTCGACCCCGGCGCCAATTGGAAGCCCATGCGAAAGACCGGAAGACGACTTTTCCGTCAATTGGGGACTTTGCGCGACACGCAAGTATTGACAGAGTGGGTCCAAAAGCTCGGTTCTCCGCAGGACGCTTCGACGGTCGCACTGCTGGAAGAGCTCCGCGCGCATCAGGAACAGAATCGCATCGCGGCGCAAAAGTCCGCAAAAGAGTTTGACAAAAAACAGTGGCGGGCGTGGTCGCGGGAATTGGCGAGCCGATATCGCCATATGGCGTCGGATAAGGCCGCATGTGAGTCAGTTTTGCTGGAACATTGGGAGCGAGTTCGGGAATCGTATCTCCGCGCGCAGAAAAGTCGCAGCGGCGTTGCCTATCACCGGACGCGAGTGGAGCTTAAGAAATTTCGATACGCCATACAGAATTTTCTTCCTTCGATGTATCCGGCATGGGCGCCGGATTTAAAAAATTTGCAGGACTTGCTGGGCGAAATACACGACCTCGACGTGCTTTCGCAAATGATCAGGAAAAATGGCAGTCTTTTCGACCAAATGGCCCGCGCTGCCTGGGCTAAGAAGTTGCGCGACGAGCGCGCCTCTCGACTTCGACAATACCGCGAAAAGATGGCAGGAAAGACGTCTCTGCTTTGGATTTGGCGCGCAGGATTGCCGATAGAAAGGGAATTGCGTTCCACCGGATTGGCGCTACTCGCTGAATGGGCGTATTTCGTTACACCCAATTTCCCTCGTGTGCGCCGAATCTCAAAGTTTGCGCTGCAACTCTACGATGGATTCGCGAACAGCGGATTAATCGGACGCGATTCGAGCATCGAGGAACGCTTCATTCTTCAGGCTGCGGCGCTGCTTCACGAAGTGGGCCGTTCCAGAAAGAATAAGGCTCACCATAAAGAGTCCTACCGGATGATTCGAAGACTGAAGCCTCCCGTGGGCTGGACGAAAAAAGACCTTGAGATCGTCGCATTAATCGCGCGATTCCACCGTCGTGCATTGCCCACACTGGATCACAAGGCCCTGAACGATTTTCAGCTTCCGCTGCGGCAATCTCTGCTTCTTCTAGCCGGTTTATTGCGCATGGGGAATGCGTTTGGCGCCAAGCCGTACCGCGCCGTGCGTCGGCTGGAGGTTGAAAAGTGCGCCGGCGTGGTTGTAGTCCGCGCGGAAGGCTACACAGATTCCGAACCCCTCACCCCCAAGCTGTCTGAAGCCAAGCGTCTCCTGGAATTCGCCTTCCATCGCCCCGTGCAGATTCTGACGCCTCAAGCCCGGATTGGGGTCCCAAGACTTGTCCAACAAGCGGCAAAAAGCGACGCCGCCTAGACTGACATTTTTTAACGCTAGCAACCTAAGGCATTTAGGTCTGTGTGACAAGTTGTAACACACCATTAACATTTCCCTCATCGGGTGTTCATGCTGCCCGCGTATTGTGCCGACGAATCAAGCATGCATCAGGTTCACTATTTGCAGGCTCTTTAGGGGTGGCGTTGTGGATTACATTTCGTAAAGCTTCCATGAACGGTAGCGAGCCGTATTCCGGACACAGCGTCATTCATATTGGTCCCATTGTCCGAATGGGACGTAACGGTACGTGACGACATTGAGCCGGACGCAACATTCGGATGACGAAGCAAAAATCTCAGCGAATTCGGGTTTTCAGAATCTAAAAGGAGGAATGGAATGCGAGTATTTGCAACAATGTTGCTGACTATGAGTCTCGCGGCAGGGCCTCTATTGGCGAATGATGCCAAAGATGCCGGCAAAGAAGAATCGCCCGCAACGGCCGCAGCTGCAAAGGCAAAAGAGGCTGTAAAACCGGAGAATGCCGTAATCGAGAGTGAATTGCAGGATCTTCGCGACCTGATACAGAGCCAGATGCAGGAACTCGAGGCTCAGCGCGCCGCGCTGAAGGCTCAGCAACTGAAAATGGAAGTACTAGAGGAAAAGCTGCACTCCACGCCTCCCGAGCCTGTAAGCGTTCCGGTCGCGGCACCGGCGGCAACCCCAGAAGCTACGCCAGCAGTTGCGATTGGCGCTGCACCGCGGACGTTATCCGCCTCCGTCGCGATGCCCGCACAGGGTGCCGCAGAAGAAAAGCCGTCGCCACTTTATTTCAAGATCGGCGCCGCGGAATTCTATCCACTTGGTTTTATGGACTTGACCAGCATTACCCGCACCACGCAACTTGGTGGCATCGGCACAAACTTCGGAGCGATTGCCTTCAACAATACGGTGGCCGGACGCCTTACGGAGGAGCGCCTTTCCGCGCAGAACTCGCGCATCGGCTTGAGAACGCACGCTAAGTTTGGCGAAGCCGATGTAACCGGCTATCTTGAAGCTGATTTTTTGGGCTTCTTGCCTCCGAATGGACATGACACGAGCAACAGCGATTCCCTCCGCTTACGTCTGTATTGGGTGGATTACAAGCGTGGTAAGTTTGAAGTGCTTGGCGGGCAATCCTGGAGTTTCCTCACCCCCAACCGCACGGGGCTCGGAGCTTTACCCGGAGATCTCTTCTATTCTCAGGACGTGGACACGAATTACCAACTGGGTTTGACCTGGGCGCGGCAAGCGGGTGTTCGGTTCATCGTGCATCCGAGTAACAATGTTGCGATCGGCGTTGCGCTCGAGAATCCCGAGCAAACACTGCCCTCCTCTGTCATTGTACCTGCGGCAGCCGGGGCCGGTTACGCCTCACAGTTTGACTCCAACAGTAGCAACACGAGCAGCCCCACCGGAGTTAACAATCCAAATACGCCCAACCTCCACCCCGATATCATTCCCAAGATTGCCTTCGACTTCAAGCCGGGCGGTCACCAAGTGCACTTCGACGTTGCCGGCCTATTTCGCACCTTCAAGGCCGTCAACGTGATCGCCACGCCCGGCGCGCTCACGACGCCCCCAGCAGTAACATCAGGCGGTACAGTAGACACCGTTATTCACGGAGGTGGCGGTGCCGCTACGATGAACGTCGAGCTGGTCAAGAATTTCCGGATCATCGCCACGGGCTTCTATAGCTACGGTGGTGGTCGTTACATTGCCAGCACCGCTGGCCCGGATGTCATTGTCCGGCCGAACGGAACTCTTTCCGGGGTTCGTTCAGGATCAGGAATCGGCGGCTTTGAATGGCAGCCCAACGCAAAGACCGTCATTTACGGGTACTACAGCGGAGCTTATTTCGGCAAGAATTTTGACCAGACGGGCACTACCTTCACTGGATATGGATTCCCGGGATCGCCCAACACGGCAAACAGGTACATCTATGAGCCGACATTCGGTCTTCACTATACGATGTGGCGGAATCCGAACTACGGTGACATCAGGATCATGACTCAATTTTCGTACGTATCGCGCACACCCTGGAATATCGGGTCAGGTCCCGCAACTGCTCACATGGGCATGGCTTACATCAACCTCCGCTACGATCTCCCGTAGAACGGATCACACAAATCTGCGTCAGAACGAACAACCCCAAGACAGTCGCCGGAATTCTCGGAGCTGCCTTGGGGTTGTTTTTGTCTAGCTCGTCCTGTTTGGAAATTGTTTGGTTTCCCCGGGGAACGCCATTCTCCCGAATGGAGTTTTCAAATCGCCAATCTGGAGATTGGCGTTCCAGGATACGCGATCAGAACATCAGCTTTACGGCGAACTGGAGTTCACGCGGGTCCTGCGCACTTTGAATCACATCGAAGCTAGAGGTCCCGAAGATGCGGCCGGGGAGATTCAAGTTGGGATGATTCAGCGCGTTGAAAACGTCGAACCGGAATTGCATCCTTAGATTTTCACGAAGGGTCCCCTCTTTCTGAAGCGAGAGGTCGAGCTCCGACAATCCTGGCCCGATGACATTATTTCGCGGCGTATTTCCGAATGCATAGGGCGCGGCGACCGTTCCAGCCGGAAGCGTGAACGCGGATTTATTGAACCATTGCGCCGTGGTCTTCGGACCATTATTAGGATCACCGGTGACGTTCGGCCGCTCGATATTATTTCCATTAACCGTGCCAATGTTTGCTACGTCCATGCCCGCAGCCGTGCCCAGATTGATCGTAAATGGAGCGCCGCTTTGAACGGTGAAGTTACCGCTGGCCCGCCATCCCCCCGCGGTGCGGTGCAGCCAGCCGTTTGATTTGCTGGCGAAGGGAAGATCGTAGACCAGGTTGGCAGTGACCCGGTGACGATGGTCAAAACTGGAATCCGCTTTCTCTAGCGCCAAATTATTCGCGTAGATATTCTGCGGCAGATTGTATTCCGCGTTCGTGGTGCCGGCGTCGGAAGCGTCGTCGATCGAATGCGACCATGTATAGCTGCCGTCAAACGACAGGCCGCGCGTAAAGTGGCGCGTCACCTTTACCGTCAAGCTGTTATAGAACGCCCAGCCATCCCATCGAATTGCGGTAAATGAATTCAAGTTGGGAAAGGGACGCCGCGATTGCACGCCGACCGTGGTGAGCGCAGCAGGAATCGGCGGCAGATTGTCAGCGGTGGAGCTATCGGCGTGGACAGTTCTGGATCCTACGTATTCCAGTTCCACCGAGGTAGTTCTCGACACCGGGCGCTGCAGAGCTAAATTCCACACTTCATTGTACTCGACCGCAAAAGTGTGATTGACCGCGTTGGCGCCGATAGCGCCGTTGGGGTTGAAGCTCAAAATATTATTTATCGTGCAGGGTGCGGAGCCGCATGTCGCAGCAGTGTTGCTGACGGTTTTGTTGAGGAAAAACGGAATGTTTTCCGCCAGATTTTGAAGCACGCTGTACGCGGCCTGGTTCGTGTAGATGCCATATCCCGCTCGAACGACCGTCTCGCCAGAATGCGGAATCTTCCATGCCAGTCCCAGGCGGGGAGAAAATCGCAAGGGTCTCGTTCTCAA
>JAOAPW010000422.1 GCA_025463105.1 Candidatus Acidiferrum typicum
TTGAGAAAGTGCACGCCAGGCGACTGACTGCATTTGCAGCGCATCCGTTTGTAGAAGATGTCCGGCACATTGGCAGTGTTGCCGCAATCGAACTTAAAGTTCCGGACGCTGGATATTTGTCGTCGCTCCGTCCGCGCTTGTACGAGTTTTATCTGAATCGCGGCGTTCTCCTGCGACCCCTTGGAAATGTTGTCTATATCCTGCCGCCTTATGTCATAACGCCCGGCCAACTCGACGAAGTGTACGATGTGATTCGGGACTCACTCGCGTTGATATCGTGATGAACTCAGCTGGGTCTCGCCGCTAGTTTCGCTTCGACACAAGATTGCTTACTACGCCTGACACAGCGCTTGCCGGGGCCTTCGAGGGACGCTATTCTTGAGGTTCAAACAGATTGGCTTCAGCACTAAAGAGTCTGCGGAAAATTTAATGATGCGTCATTCCGAGCGAAGCGGGGAATCCCTCTTTTCCGAACGAAAATTCGAGAGGGATTCCCCGCTTCGCTCGGAATGACAACAATGGGGCCTTGTTTTGTTAAAACTTTCACTCATCGGAATGTCCGGCGCGGGCAAGTCCCATTGGACTCGTAAACTTGCTGGCGCTGGATTTCGTGCGATCAGCATTGACGATCGTATTGAGCGGAAACTTGGCTCAGAGCTGAATGCCGGCGGGCACCGCGGCATCGGCGGAGTTGCAGCATGGATGGGCTGGCCGGATCAGCCTGATTATCGCGAACGCGAGCACAAATATCTTGCCAGCGAAATTGAATCAATGCGCGAAGTCCTGGACGAAATTGAGGCGTCGGGCCAGGAAGGCATCGTCCTGGACACTACCGGAAGCGTGGTATACGCGGGCGAAGAGATCTGCCGACGGCTCCAGCGTCTTACGACGGTGGTGTACCTTGCGGCTTCCGCGGGCGAACTGGACACCTTGATTGCGAGATATTCATCGGATCCAAAACCCGTTCTCTGGGGCGACGTGTTCTCGCAGCGCTCGGGTGAATCCGCGAGAGAGGCGGTTGCCCGCTGCTATCCCCAGCTTATCGCTCACCGAAAAGAGCTTTACGAGCGATACGCGGACGTCATCATTCCCACGGCGCAACTGCGAGAAGCTTCGCCTGACGCGCGCGGTTTCCTCGAAATTCTCGATTCGCAGGCGCGGCCAGCGCGATGAAATTTCGAAGTACGCTCCGCCGTGGTTCGGAAGTGTCTTTACGCGATGCCGTTCTGCGCGGCTCCGCGGCGGACGGCGGGCTGTACATGCCCGTCGAGATGCCGCGGTTGCCCTCGGACTTTCCTGAGCGCATGCGATCGCTTTCCTTTCCGGAAATTGCGGGCGAGGTTGGAGGGCTATTCCTTGGCGACGATGTTCCGCCTGACGCGCTGACCGAGATCGTAAATTGCGCCCTTGATTTTCCTGTCCCGTTGATTTCTCTCTCCGAGCGTCTGCACATCCTGGAGTTATTCCGCGGCCCAACGCTCGCGTTCAAGGATTTCGGGGCGCGCTTCATGGCGCGGCTGATGGGATATTTTGTGCGTGAATCAGGGCAGCAACTAACCGTCATCGCAGCCACGTCCGGCGATACCGGCAGCGCCGTCGCACACGCTTTCTTGGGAGTTCCCGGAATCCGCGTCGTGATTCTGTATCCCGCGGGACGCGTGAGCATCGCGCAGGAAAAACAATTCACCACGTTGGGGCAGAACATTACCGCGCTCGAAGTGGCCGGCTCATTTGACGATTGCCAGCGGCTGGCAAAGCAGGCGCTCGTCGATCCCATTGCTGCCCAACAATGTACAATCACTTCGGCAAACTCCATCAACATTGGGCGATTGATCCCGCAGATGTTTTATTATTTCGCCGCGTATGCGCAGCTTCCCTCCATGGCCGCCCAAGTAGTATTTTCAGTCCCCAGCGGAAACTTCGGCAATCTGACCGCGGGCCTGTTCGCGAAACGCATTGGCCTGCCGGTTTCTCAATTCATCGCCGCCACCAACACAAACGACGTGGTGCCCGAATTTTTACGAAGCGGCAACTTGATTCCACGCGCCTCCCGCCATACCGTGTCTAACGCCATGGATGTCGGAAATCCCAGCAATTTCGCGCGCATCATTGATCTCTACGATAACGATCTGCAGGCCATCCGCCACGATATCTGGGGAAGCAGCTTCAGCGACGAAGAAACTCTGCGCACCATGCACGACGTCGAACGTCGCCACAATTATTTGCTCGATCCGCACACGGCTGTCGGCGTGCTCGGGTGGGAAAGCTTCGCGAAGCAGAATCACGTGGCCTCCCACGGCATCGTTCTGGCGACTGCGCACCCCGCAAAATTCGCGGAGACAGTCGCTCGCGCCACGGGTCTGCGGCCGGAGATGCCGGAGAGCCTGGCGTCCTTGCTGGTCCGCCCCAAGCAATCCATTCCCTTCCCTAACCGATTTTCCGCGCTCCAGGAATTTCTGCTATCGCCAAAGTCCTGATATGTTGTGCATTGTGGTTTCAGTAGCACAGACTTCAGTCTGTGTGGTTTTGATTTTTGTTGTCACATAGGCAAAACCAAGATCAAAAGCACACAGACTGAAGTCTGTGCTACCAAGAGCTTCAGAACCTTATCGTGGAAAAATAGATCCGCGGAGTGAAGATGCGAATTTTTGTCGGAATAGTGGGATTGCTCCTGATGTTTGCCACACTGTGGGAGACGTTTGAGAGCATCATCCTGCCACGGCGCGTCACGCGCCGTTTTCGCGTAGCTCGCCTGTTTTACCAGGTTACCTGGACAGTCTGGACAGCATTCAATCGGCGGTTACCCTCGAAGAAACTCAGGGAATCCCACCTAAGTTATTACGGCCCGCTGTCCTTGTTAATGCTCTTTGCCATTTGGGCCTTCGCGCTGGTGTTGGCCTTCGCGATGCTGCATTGGGCCGCGGGATCTTCTCTGAATGTGTCGGGAGCACGGGCGACATTCCGGACTGATCTTTATCTGAGCGGGACGACATTCTTTACGCTGGGACTGGGTGATGTGACGCCGCGCACGACGCTGGCGCGAGTGATCACCGTCGCCGAGGGTGGAATGGGCTTCGGATACCTCGCCATCGTAATTTCTTACCTGCCGACAATGTATGGAGCTTTCTCGCAGAGGGAACTGAATATATCGCTGCTTGACGCGCGCGCCGGCTCGCCTCCGACTGCCGGTGAGCTGCTTCGCAGGCATGCTCACGTTCAAACACTTGATGTACTTAGAAGATATTTACAAGAATGGGAAATATGGTGCGCGCAGCTCATGGAGAGCCATTTGTCTTATCCGGTTCTCTGCTATTTTCGTTCTCAACATGATAACCAATCCTGGCTTGCCGCTTTTACGGCGGTCCTGGATGTCTGCGCACTGATTATCGCGTACGGCTCCGAGGAGGATAAATGGCAGGCGCAGCTCACATTCGCGATTTCCCGCCACGCGATCTCCGATTTGTGCGAGGTCCTGAAGGTTCGGCCTCTTGCTTCAATCGCTGACCGCCTGCCAGCGCAAAACCTCACTGAAGTACGCAACTTGATCGCGGAATGCGGCGCGGGCAAATGTACGGAAGCCGGCGACCGAAAACTGGGCGACCTCCGAAAGATGTACGAGCCTCTATTAAACGGCCTCTCCCGGCGGTTGCTCATGCCCCTTCCTTCCTGGGGTGTGGGCGCAAAATTCGTGGAAAACTGGAAGCGCACGGCCTGGGACCGTATTACGTCCGAATCAGCCGGTCCCAAACCTCCCGATGCCGGGGAATCTGGACATTTTTGACAGGCCGCAGGGTTGAATTAGTCCACGACGAGGACGGTGCTTTTCTGCAGCCATCTAGAATCTGGAAACGATGAACACTCCTACGCCAATCGCAAGCGCATCTTCGGCAAGAGCAATCACCTTATCCGTGATTTTCAAATGCCTCACCAAAAGGCGGCGAACGTGAAATCCCCCGAACGCGCCGTTGGCGGCGCCGAGCCCGCCGAGCAAGACCCCCTCCAGGACCATACGATTGGCCGAGATGCAGAGTGCGGCCCCGCAAATCGCTCCTGAAAGAATCCGGAAAGACATGGGCAGCAGGCTCGTGCGATTCGGCACGAAAGGCAGTTTGTCCGCGACCAGTTCACCGATACCCAGCGCGGACAAAATATAAACGGAGACCGCGGAGGCGAGAAATCCCAGCCCGGAGTCACGCAGATCGAGACGGTGGAGACGCGCGGCCCAACTCACGACTGCAGGGGCAGTCATGGACCGCAAACCAGCGACGATTCCGATTCCGAAGGTGGACAGAACCAAAACAAGGTCTGACGACATCCGGGTAATCTATATGTACTATCTATTAAGTCAAGAAATTATTATTCTTCAATTAAAAGCGTGCAAAAAAAGCGCACTCTCCATCGAAGATTAATTCACAAAATGCTTCAGAATTCCTGGGGCGAACAGCCACAGAAATCCAAAGAATTTTTCATACGGCTTACCAAATTAATAGCAGCGGACTCTGAACGATCGGCGAAGAATTTGCGGTATAGAAATGGCGAATGCCGATTACTCCTGCGAATCGGGGTCTGAAGTCAGAATATCCGGGGCGCCCAACGGATCGATGTAGGGTTCGATCAGAGGTCCGCCTTCCGAAGGGCCGGCGAGCTTTTTTTGCGCGCGGCGTTCGGCCTTCATGCGTTGTTTTTCCTGCCTTTTCATTTCTTTTTGACGCTTTTGGAACGTAGATTTAGAGGTTGCCATCAGATCTCCTTGAATTTTGCGCGCCGGAAACATTGCCGGGCGTCCGGCAAGAGCACTCTGGGTGCTACCAGCGCGGTTCGCGCGGTTGTCGCGCGCTATCGCGGTAATCCTCGTTCGAGAATCGGCCGCCCTGCTTGCCTCCGCGCCCTCGATCGCCGCGGTCGGCTCCACGGTCTCCACCGCGGTCTCGGTCGTACCCACCGCCGCCACCGCCGCCACGCGGGCCGGCGGAAGCGCTCTTGGGACGAGCTTCGTTCACTTTCAGATTGCGTCCCCCTACTTCTTTTCCATCGAGGCCCGCAATCGCCTTGGCTGCTTCCGCATCGTTGGGCATTTCCACAAAAGCGAATCCGCGGGCTCGGCCGGTCTCGCGGTCCGTCGCAATGTGAACGCGCGAAATTTGCCCGAAAGGCTCAAACAGCGCACGCAAATCCGTCTCGGTCGTCTGAAAGCTCATGTTGCCGACGAATAAGTTCTTCATGTTCTTTCTTCTCTCTTTCGATCTGTAATATTCAATTTCCCGCGCGCGCCGTCAGTCGCCGGATTCAAATCGCTCGGAGAGACGATGAGGACCGGATGAAGTCACGAGGGGCTTGCAGTGGCCGGCACCTGGAGGAATCGGAAGGTACCCGTCCCGTCCGGATGCATGATAACTATACCAGAGGTTCCGCCTTTTTCTGAATCGATTATCCCAGCGACAGAGCAAGACAGGTTTTGTGCCAGATAGAAGCACCATGGCCGGCGAAACCAATCTGCAAGGCGCACCGCGGATAGCCATTGACAGGATTCCGCGTGGACGCATAGCCTGACCTCTGCGTTCGCATGGCACAAG
>JAOAPW010000438.1 GCA_025463105.1 Candidatus Acidiferrum typicum
ATCTGCTGACTCTCCGGAACCGCCGGGGCGACAGTTGCTGCGGCGGCCTCCGTGGGTGTTGTTTGTTGACCGGCATTGCATCCCACCAAAAAAAACGCTGCCACTCCTATCACAAGTGCCGGGACGAATCGCCCATTTCTAATATCCATAGTTTTCAATTCGACGACCGGCAATATTTTTTTCAGCTCGCTTTTGTAGCTCGCCTCTTCAGAGGCGAGGGTTTGCTTGCTAATTTCAAGGAAAATCGCCGCGTCTAAACGCGGGCTACGACACAAAGCAGAAACTACAGGCTTGGAAACGCCAGCGTAATTTCAACCACGCGCCCTGAATCGCGCGCGCACAACACTTCCATCGCCTGAGGCACGTCAGACCCTGCCCAATCAAATTGATAAAACATCAATTGCAGCTCTTGACCGTTCTTTGCGGCGGGCCCGCTTGAATTCGGCTCGCCATAATAATCGACGACGCGATCCTGCGAATCGCCGATGCGTAAGCCGACTCCTGTCACCCAATTCTTGCCCTCCAGAAAATCCACCCGCTTATCGCTGCATTTGCCTTCTTGAATACCAAGCGTCGTGATTGTGATGCTTTGAATCATGCCCTTGGCATCGAGTTCGAGGCGGATGGAACGCCCCGAGCATTGATCGCGCCATTCCTTGATTCCTGAACCCTGGCTTTCGGCGACCGTCTTCGTTTTGAACCGCTTTTCCGCCACAGCCAAGCTA
The DNA here is from genome assembly GCA_025463105.1 of Candidatus Acidiferrum typicum. Lineage (GTDB taxonomy): Bacteria > Acidobacteriota > Terriglobia > Acidiferrales > UBA7541 > Palsa-360. Next base: position 726 of record JAOAPW010000438.1, read on the forward strand.
TCCCGTCCGGGCCGAAGTCCCGCGAGCAATGTCTCATTCACGCGGTGCACGGCGGACTGCGAAGCGGTTGCGGACGCTTTTTGCGTGGCCACTTGCGCCAAAGCGGTTTGCGTAGCCAGGAGCAGACTAGCGCACAGCCAGGATTTCATCCAAACGCGCTTCAAAATTTTCCTCACCCTCCGACCACAGGCGGATTTTTTCAACGGGCAGAGCTTCCTCCGCCGAACGCATCCACCCCATCAGCTTCTGGATATTCTCGCGCGTTTTCTCCTGATATTCGCGCAAATTCTGCGGCTGTGACATCCACATGAGAAACCGCGCCTCGTCCGGATGTTCGGGCCGCGCCACTTGCGAAGTTTCTGTCGAAAGCAACCCGGCGTGGCCGGTAAACAAGTGCTCGAAACCGAGGTGAGCCATAAAATGTCCCGACTCGGCGAATATCCCTTGATCGTATTCCGGCCCAAAGCAGGAAATGTGGACGCGCTCCGCTTTCTTCTTCCAACTTGCGGACTCCATGTCGCGAATCCACAGGTCCCACAATGCCCCGACCTCGAAGCATACATCACTGGCGACGTGTTCCCGGGCAAGTTCCACAATATCGGCAGGCGTTATCGCCTGCGAACGCAGATCAAACTCCTCCAGGGGCGACTCCGTTGAATCTACAGCACGGATCACCAACTCCGTGAACCCGATTGGACCACTAGCCAGCGGAACGGTGGCGAGGAAATGCTCGAAATGGGAAAGCATGTTGGTCTCGTCGAAATTCCGGACCCACAGACTGGCATAAGCACGATTGGGCATTGCGATATTATACAGGCTTCCGCTGCAGGACCGAAAATCTGTGTATCTCGTTGCGGGTAAGGGTTTGTAAAGTAGCACAGGCTGTGTTCTGTTGAATGTGTTCTGTCGTTATAGTCAAACGTCGGCAGTGTCTCAGTCTGAATTTCGAGTCCGCCGAGTGATAGCATCCTGTGAATCAGGAGTCCCGCAGATCAAGCGACATGAAGATACTGTTGGGTCCGACGCATAGTCGGCGAACGGCGGGCACTCCACGAACCCGTGACTCGCATAGAGCACGCGCGCAGGCCGAAAATACTCCCAGGATCCTGTCTCAAGACTGAGGCGCGACATGCCGCGAGCGCGTGCCGTCGCAATGATGTGACGCAATATCGCGCTTCCATCTCCCCTTCGGCGCAAGGACTGAACCGTGTGCATTGACTTGACTTCACCATGATCGGCCGAGAGGCGCTTCAGCGCGCCGACTCCCAAGAGCGCTTCATCCTCCCAGATCGTCCAAAAGCTAACGTCGGGGGATTGCAGCCCAGTGAGGTCCAGGGCGTGCGCGCTGCCCGGCGCCGTTTCCCCGCGGGCACTGGTCAGATGGAAATGCAGGAGATCGACCACGCGCGGGTCGCTAAAGTCGCCTTGGATGATCCGCATCATGGCAGGCTTTCCCCGGCCAACATAGCGCTAAGGGCGGCGTCCGGCAACGTCCGCCTTCCACCAATATTCGAAATTTAAACTGAGACAGTGCTCAAACGTCAAAATCACACAGGCCTGAAGCCTGTGCTATTGTTCGTCAGGCTTGGTTTCGGGGGGCTTCACGGGAGTGGGCGAAGGAGCCGAGACAAAGAGCCCGCTCAGTCGCTGTCGGAGCGTTTCGCCCATTTCAGCGATCACTCTGTTGCAAGTGGAGCGGAGTCTCTCTTCGGTTGAATTGGCAAGCTGTCCGATCAGCGTTTCGGACTGCTGATTGAGTTTACTGACCGTCGTGAGCAGCCAGGAATTCGATGCGTTTTCGAGCCGTTGCTTGTACTCGTCCAGAGCCTGCGCGCCGAACGAGTGTTGCGAATCCCGCAATTGGCGGTCAAGCGTCTGCGCCTCGATGCGCAGCGTTTCCTGGCCATGTTCGACCTGGGAGGCCAGTTCCTGCTTGCCCTGAGCCAGGCCTAGCTGCGTTTGCTGCGAAAGAACGCGCTGGAACTCTCCGACCAGCATTCGCGCATCGCTCTCTAATTTCGAACGGACTTGCACCGTGTGCGCCTCGACGCGCGCAGCATTCTGCTCGAGCGCGGAATTCGCCTTGGCATTGAACTGTTCGAGCTGCTCGCGAGTGATTTGCGAGGAGCGTTCGACGAAAGTCACCGCAGCGGTCTCGCCAGCCTGGGCAATCTGCAGCGAAGTCCTTTCGGCTACGTCGCGCGCGTTTTCGCCCATTTGGGTCTGCGCGTGTTCCACATAGCTGCGGCTGTAGTGATCGAGTTCGCTGGCAAACTGGCTGGAGAGTTCTCCCGCTTTTTCCCGCAGGCCCGTCGTTGCCTGATCCAGGCCTTTCTCCAGGGTCGATTGCATCTGCGTTTGAACTTTCTTCTCGTACCAGTCCGCGGATTTGAAGAGCGATTCGAAGGTGGCGTGGGACGTCTCGGTGGCTTTGGCTTCGAGTTCGTTGAACCATTTCGCGGACGCGTTGCGAGCCGATTCAGCAAACTCCTTCTCGACCTGCGTAAGTATTTCCTTCGAATGCGTTACCGAGTCCTGCACACTGCGCTCGGAGGCTTGCCATAGACGAGTTTGATGTTCTTGAAGCGACTTTTCGGCCTGGGCTTGGTCGAACGCAAGCTTGTTCATCAATTCCGTGGCCCGGACGACTTGCGGCGCCAGGCGCTCCTCGAGCTCGTGTCCCAAACGCTCGATCGTCTGACGTCCCGTGCTCTCAAGAAGGGGCTGCAGACGCTCTGCCAATCCGGCGACAGCGGAATCCGCCTGGCGGTTCATCTCCACACCCTGTGCTTCAAGCAGCGCTTCGCCGCGTCGCGCCAGCTCTTGCGATGCCGTCTGGATGATCTGTGCGATTCCTTCCTTGCGCGTTTCGAATTGTTCGAGGGACTGCTGCAACTGGGAGATTGTTGCCTGGCCAGTGGCGATTTCGTTGCTGATCGACGCGCGCAGCGTGCCAAGAGTGCCTTCCGCCTCGGCGGTAACTTGCGAGAACGCGCTGCTGATCATGCCGACTCTTTGATGTAACTGGTCCTCCAGCTGCCGCGCGGAAGCCTCGCTGTTTTGCGCCACTCGGTCTGCAAATCGGCGCGCCGCGTCATCCAGCGAGGTTTCAATTTTTTCGTTCCACCGGCGGCTGGCGGCGGCGAGGTCAGCTTCGAGCAACCCGCGCCATCCCGATTCCGCGGTGGACGCTTCAGCGGCGATACGATCGCCGAGGCTCTTTGCGGTTTGTTCCAGTTCGGTGAAGCGCGCTTGCGCTTCGGCGGTACGCTGATCCATCAGTTGTTGCCAGCGCTGGAGTTCGCCGGCGGCAGCTACTTCCGAGGATCGTCGCAATTCCTCGATCGCAGCCCGCACTTGGCCTGCATTCGCGCCCATGTTGCCGCTCAGGCTTTGCAGATTTTCGATCGCGACTTGCAGTTGGCTTTCAATTTTTTGCTCGAAATCCGTCGAGCGCCTTCGTTCCACCTCCACGAGCTGTGAATCGATTTGCATCCGGGCGTCGGCGAGGAGACGATCCCGTTCGCGCGACCATTCGGCGCGCATCGCGGCCACGCCCTCGGCCCGTTCGCTTTCCATCCGCTGGATACCTTCGCGCTGCATTCGCTCGATATGAGCGGCAACCGCGGCTTCGACGGATTTTTCCGCGGCGTCCTTCAGCTGAGCTTGTAACGCGGCAAGCAGCGGGCGGGTTTCCGCGGCAACGGCGCGATTGGCGGTCTCGCGCACCGTATTTTGCACCTGCTGTTTCGCCTCCACCACCAGTCGCGCCACTTGCCGCGCCATTTGCAGGGAGGGATCACCACCGGGGCTTGGCAATACCCGAACATTGTCTTCCGGAGGTTCAGGCACAGGAGACGCGGATTGCGCTTCAGTAGCCCATTCAGCGGGAGGCCGGTCCGTTCCGGCACTTTCAGCGGGAGACGGAATCGCGCGGCTGGATCCTGCTTCAGGGAAGGGAAACCAGTCACCAGGAGGAAAGGCGATACCCCAGACATTGCCGGAAACTTCTAATTCAACGCCGATCTGAAATAACTCGCGAACCGTTCGCGGCCGCTGAATCCAGCTGACGCGCGCACGCACGATGCGCGGATCCCGCCCAGGTTCGTTGTGGGGCACTTCAAAGGTGACCCACATATTTTTCAATACGTAGTGTTTGGATTGGTAACGGCAGCCGTGGCAATTGATAATCAGCGTCGAGGTACGCTCTTGAAACGGCCGGCCCAGAGCATCCACACCCGTCACGGTCAGCGGTACGGCTTGCACGATTCGAGTCGTACGCCGCTTCTGGGACTCCATTTCAGGATGAACGTTAGAATCAGGCACCAATGAACCCACGGTCAATTTTTAAGATAACATTGCCGCCGTCAGCGCGTCGAGGCACAGAAACCAATGTTTTCCTAAAGGTTAAGCCCCGATACGCTACCAAGGGCTTGGCCCTCGTGCAAATTCCCACGGGAATATTCTTCCCTTAGGACCACTTTAGCTCTGAGTTAGACAGTCTCTGGGGATGGAGAGGCTGGGCGCCTTCCGCGTGCGGACTGTACTACGAAACCTGCGGAAGGAACAACAAAACAAAATAGCAGATAGTAACGCAGTCCGGTTGTGGAGCGAACGGAAAGCTCGGTTCTGGAGCGAATGCAAACATGCCCGCCCCAACTGCGGGCGGCCTCTACAACTGCCCCGAACCAGGATGGTCTTGTAGGGGCCACTCCGTCCCGCGTTTTTCGGGACGGAGTGGGCAGTCTACTGTTCAAACTAGTCGCTGCCAGACAGCGACCAGCATGTTGGTTCGTGTCGGCGCCAGGAGTCCCGGAGGGACGAAACAACGTAGCCCAGCGCGGGAACGGTGGGAACAGCGTTCACGAACGCCCGGAGAGCCGCGGCAGGGGTGACACAAGGTTTTCAGTCATATAAGAAATCTACCGAGTCGCCAGAATTGGCAACGAGGGCGCGGGCGCTTTTTTAGGAAGCTCAAACTCGCCGGGCTTGCAGCAAACTGCGTCAAGCGTCGAATAGTCGCGCCGCATATCAGGTCTTGTGCGCAAATGCTTCAAGGTTTCACTCAAGACAGACGCTGCCACAGCGTCCTGCGGGATGACCAGGCGGTAATGCATCCAACGCCCCTGTCGCCGAGCCGCAGCGATGCCCGCGTGGCGCAAATAGGCCAGGTGGCGCGAGATTTTCGGCTGGCTGATCCCGAGGATTTCCACGAAATAACAAACGCAGATTTCTTTGTCGGCAATCAGGTTCAGGAGACGCAAACGCGTGGGATCGGAGAGGGCACGAAACAGAAGATCGATCGCAAACGGTTTGGCTTTTTTCGGCATTTCCCAAAACATTATATATGGCTTGACAGATATGAGCAAGC
>JAOAPW010000239.1 GCA_025463105.1 Candidatus Acidiferrum typicum
GGATTCGGATTGTCACAGCAATGCGCTGCGGCGTCGCCGTGATGCCATCGTCATCCAGAAAATCTTCGGCGCGATAGACGCCTTCGGGAATTTCGGCCAGCGCAGCGGACATCATTTTCGCCGAGTACTCGAGCAGGGGTCGCCCATAGGCAAGGACTTCGCCCCTACCGGACTGGGCGACCATCCCGATCAGGCGACGCTCTCCGATGCGGCACGCTGCGATCTGGGCGGTCAGGTCACCTTCCCGCTCGCGCGCCGTTCGAACATTCGCAAGAATCAACGACATGACGTCGGCCACGACTTTCCCACCATGCAAAATCTTCACGGGCGGGATGCGCAGACCTTCCTGAAAGATTTCGCGCGTCAGGCCCATGGAACCGGCGTGCGCGCCTCCTATATCCGCATGGTGCGCGCGGTTGGCCACATAAAACGCCGGCCGCGATGCCGCTGGAGTGTAGACAGGCATCACCATCGTCAGGTCGGGCAGATGCGTTCCACCGGCGTAAGGATCATTGAGCAGCGCAACGTCACCCCGCCGAAGCTTGAGCGCGGCGATTGCCGAGGCCACCGACATCGGCATCGAGCCCAGGTGCACAGGCATGTGATCGCCCATCGCGAGAACTTCTCCAGCAGCGTCGAACACGGCGCAGGAGTAGTCGCGGCGTTCCTTGATGTTGGGAGAGAACGCCGCCCGGCGCAGCGCCGCACCCATTTCTTCCGCCACGGAGTGAAACAGATTTTTGAATACTTCCAGGCGAGTGGGATCGAACTTCATCGGCGAGGCTCCAAAATAATATTCCCGTAAGGATCAACACGTCCCATCCAAAGTGGTGGTATCACAGTGGTTGCGCTGTACTCCGTTATGATTGCCGGACCGGAGATTCGATTCCCGGCTTGCAATCGTGTGCGATCGTAAATCGCAGTCGGATACTCGCGTCCAGAAAAAATGGCGGTATTTTTTTCCGGCGCTGGCTCGATGGCGTCGTTGGCATTCGAGCGCCGGACTGCCAATTTGGGAAGGCCAGGCTTGGGGACTTTTCCGGCAAAACGCGCGCGTACGTTGACGACTTCACAGGTTCGCTTGCGGTCAGAATAGCCATAGCGGCGTTCGTGTGCCCTATGAAACGCAGCGACGTAATCACCTGCGAATGGGACGGTTAGTTCGTACGATTGACCTGCGTATCGCACGTCGAGTGTACGATCGATACTGAGGGAGTCGCGCAAGAAACCTTCAGCGCGCATTTGCTCGCGGCCCTCGCGCTCCAGTGCCGCGAATTCATGCCGAAGTTTGCCGGGAAATTCAGAGGCGCTGCGAACTTCCAGGCGGATCGTGTGCGAAAAATCTTTTGTTACGTCAGCGCGCAAGATGCCCAGCGCGGAAAGTGCGCCCGGAAAGCACGGTACCAGCACGCGCGGGATTTCCAAAGCCGCCGCCAGATTGCAAGCATGCAGGGCTCCCGCGCCTCCAAATGCCACCAGCGTGTAGTCTCGAGGATCGTGTCCGCGTTCGACTGAAATTACGCGGATCGTTTTTTCCATCACGGAGTTAGCGACGTCCAGGATTCCCTGCGCGAATTGCTCGACTGACCGCATCGCGCCACGCGCCCGCTTCATGAAATGTAGCGTTCGTGACATATCAAGTTCGAACGCGCCACCGAGCAGGCCCGCTTTTGGAATTCGTCCCAGCGATAGATTTGCGTCCGTCACGGTGGGCTTTTCGCCTCGGCCATAGCAGATGGGTCCGGGATCGGCTCCCGCGCTCTCTGGCCCGACTCTGAGGGCCCCTGCGCGGTCAAATCGTGCCAGGGAGCCGCCCCCTGCGCCTACGGTGTGGATGTCGAGCATGGGAACGGCGATGGGGACGTCGGAAACGATCGTCTCCGAAGTCGTGCCGAGCGAACCGTCGCTCCGTGCGTCCATGAGGGCGACGTCGGTGGATGTGCCGCCCATATCAAACGTGATGATGCGGTCGAATCCCGCGAGTCCGGCGACGTACTGTGCGCCGAGAACGCCACCGGCGGGTCCTGAGAGGATGGTCCGAACCGGCTCGCGCGCCGCGGCCTGCGCGGAGAGAACGCCGCCATTCGATTGCATCACGCGAACGCGCGCGGGACTTGACTGCGAACGTCCCTTGCGACTTTGCGCCAACCGCAGCATCGCATGACGCTCAATTTCCCCGAGATAGCGGCTCATCACAGGAACGAGGTATGCGTTGACCACTGTCGTTGAGGTACGCTCGAACTCTCGATATTCAGGGAGGATTTCATGCGATACCGATACCTGGAATCCGGCTGAGGACAGAGCGCGAGCAATCGCTTTCTCGTGTGCTGGATTCATAAACGAAAATAGCAGGCACACGGCGAGAGATTCCGCGCCGCTGCGGACGGCGGCCTGCACGACGCGAGCAATTTCCCGCCGGCTGGGCGACCGCAGAACCCGGCCTTCAGAGTCCAGCCTCTCGGCCAGGCCAAATCTGCGTGATTGCGGCACCAATGGCTCTGCCTTTTTAACCAGGAGATCGTAAAGCCGAGGGCGGGCCTGCCGGCCAATTTCCAGGACGTCCTCGAAACCAGCGGTCGTCACGAGAGCAACGCGGCCGCCTCTTCGCTCGAGAAGTGCGTTCGTGCCGACGGTTGTGCCGCAAACGAGTTCGACGGCGTCAGAGTCGCCCGCATTATCCTCTGCGAATATTTTTTTGAGCGCAATTGCTATGGCGTCGGCCGGATTGCGCGGAGTCGATGGGAGCTTCAGGATTTCAAGGCGGCCCTTGCGAACGAAAACGCAGTCAGTAAATGTTCCGCCGGTATCGATCGCGATGCGCATGGGAACGGGGATTGTAGCGCAAGATCAGCGGAGACATGGAATTTGAAATTTGAGATTTGAGATGTGAGATTCAGGATCTGAAATTTAAATATTAAATTTGAGATTACTCGCGATGTATTCGGGGACTTTGTAGCGCCCGCATTTACAGTTTGTGAAGAAAGCCAAAAACTTGTCATTCCGAGGCACGCGGCGTGCCGAGGAATCCCTCTTTCTCGGTGCGTTCACACCGAGGGAGATTCCTCACTTCGTTGGGAATGACGGCAAAAAGACTATTTCCGCAAGCTGTTTAGGCTGCCAGTCTGGATTCGAGCACATGCTCACCTGAAGGTGCGCGCCAAATGGCACAGGGATTCTCACACAGAACTCTTCAGGCGATTCGTAAATTGGGTTCGGCGTTCAAATCGCTTGAGGCGATGTCGCCGGCTTGCAAGTGCGAATATGCGGCGGCGGCAATCATGGCGGCATTGTCCGTGGAGAGTGCTCTGCTGGGGAAAAACACATTCACGCCTTTTGTGGCGGCCCTGGATTGGAAAGCGTCTCGCAATGCGGAATTGGCTGCGACGCCGCCTGATACCAGGATCGTGCGCGCGCCCGTTTCGGCTGCCGCTCCGAGAGTCCGCGTCACGAGATCGTTCACAACCGCTGACTGAAAATTGGAAATCAGGGCGAGAACCTGCGGACTGCACAATGGCAGCAAGTCGGCGGCTTTCCGGCGCCCTTGCTGCAGCGCTTCGCGCCGAGCCTCGATTTCCGCGTTGAACTCAGGGTGCGCGCGGAGATAGTACAAGACGGCAGTCTTGATTCCGCTGAAACTGAAATCGTACGGGTTTCCTTTGATTTTCACGAGGCCAAAACGCAGTTCGTCTTTTTCTGGCGGGCTCCACGCTTCACTTGAAGCGTTCAGCGTAAAAGTAGAGCCCGCACCCGATTCGGCTGGGCCGCGAGTTGTTGCGCGCGTGGCCAACTGGTCGATCACAGGGCCGCCGGGATATCCCAGGGCAAGCAGTCTGGCAACTTTGTCATAAGCTTCGCCGGCCGCATCGTCGCGAGTGCCGCCGAGGCGGCGAAATTGGAAACCGGATGAGGCCTCGATGCCATCTTTTTTTTCAGCCGCTTCCACGTAATAGAGCAAAGTGTGCCCACCGGAAACGATCAGGCAGACGGCGGGTAATTCCGGCGCGCGTCCCGCGATGTGCGCCTCGAGAAACACTGCGTGAACATGTCCCTCGAGATGATTCACCGGGACAAGTGGTTTTCCGAGCTCAAGAGCCAAAACTTTGCCGTACGTCATACCGACGAGCAGCGAACCGATCAATCCGGGTCCCTGCGTCACGCCGATGGCGTCAATATCGGAGAAGGAAAGCCCTGCCTGCGCGAGTGCTTCGCGAACAACTGGAACAATCTGCCGAAGATGCTCGCGCGAGGCAAGTTCAGGCACCACGCCGCCATACTTGCGATGAATGTCCATCTGCGAAGCAACCACGCTCGACAAAATATCGCGTCCATCAGCAACGACGGCGGCAGCAGTTTCGTCGCACGAAGATTCGATTCCGAGGATGCGCGTGGGCATGGGTTGATTCCCTGTTTTGCGAAGATTCTATGTTAGCACGTTGAGGGAGTCGCTTCCTCGTCGGCAGATTTCAGGGCAAAGACACAATTTCGGTTTCGACTGCAGTCTTCGACGCGAGATTCCACAAAAATTGTTTGGGTCGTCGCCCAACATTACTTCCGAGTATGCCGTGACTCGGGAGGAATGAGTAACGCAGCCCGCAAATGATTGTCGACGACTTCGTCTGTACCAGCTCATACAAAACCGATTTTCCGCCGTCTGATCCGGCGAATGGCACAAGAGCATTGTCAAAACCAGGTTGTTAGGCGTCGATTGCACCCTGGACCGCGATGGCCGGGTTCGCTGCAGTGGTTGTTAGGCGGCACCGACACCATGTTCCTTGCGGGGGAAACACGCCAAGTTGCATCATCAATCCGAGCATATCCATTGGAATCTCCTTTTTTAGCACTGATTCGTTCGAATTGTACCGTTCTTGCTGGCATCGTCACTTTGACGGAGTTGAATAGTCTGCGGACTAAAGAGTGGGACTACATTGCCCGCGTGTAACGATTCAAGATTGGTTGATTGCGGAATTTCCTGCCGGAGCAGGACCCTGAACAGCGAGCCGTTCAGTATTCTTCTTCGTCTGACGAAACGCTCACTTTCCCCGCAAACCGCCGGTATGCCATCACAAAATAAACCGTTGCGAGAATAATTCCCAGGGTCCACCAGACGAGGCCAATCTTCAGGCCATAATTAGCGGCCTTAGAGTTGTCGACCGTCAGCGACGAAGCGGAATTCGTGCTGGCCGGCAGCAGGTCTGGATACAATCCGAACGCGACGCTCGCGAGCATCCCGACCAGATAAGCGCACGACGCGCAGAAAGCCCGGCTTTCGTTTCCCCGAAAAACAATGATGAGAATCAAAGCCGTTACGGCCGTCACGGGGAAGATATATCCCCACGGGTGCGCGGAGTAGCTAGCTTGCAGATGCGGCTGCAGCTTAAAACTCGACCACGTGATTACAATCGTAAACAGCGCGACAGCCCACCAAAGCTTGGCGGCGAGGTCTTGCGCGCGCGCCTGGAGTTCCCGTTCTGTTTTCAACGAGACCCACAGTGCGCCATGGAGCGTCAGCGCCACGAGCGCGGCGACGCCAGCCAGAATCGTATACCAGTCGAGAATGCCTGTTTCGCCTGCAGGCTGAAAATTTGTCCACAGAGCTTCGAAAAAACGCCCCTGGTTGTCAAGCGGCACACCGCGCACAACGTTTCCTAGCGCCGCACCATAGAAAACGGCGAGCAGCAGACTCGCAAGGAAGAAAACGGCATCCCAGAACGACACCCAGGTCGCGTCCGTCAAATGTCTGCTAAACTCGAACGAAACGCCGCGCAGTATGAGCAGCCAGAGCACAATCATCAGCGGAAGATAGAATCCGCTGAAGCTCGTTGCGTACAACCCTGGAAACGCGAAAAAGAGCGTGCCGCCCGCGGCAATCAGCCACACTTGGTTGGCGTCCCATACTGGCCCAATCGTGCGAGACACGAGCCGGCGTTCCTCTTCGCTGTGCGCGACGAAGAGCTGCACGACGCCCGCGCCCAGATCGAATCCATCGAGCACGACGTAGACCGTCAGCATCAGTGCAACTAGGCAAAACCAAAGGGTTCCCATTTGCGTTTTTCCTCAGTTTACCGACGCGGATGACGCAACAACTCCGGCGTCCGGGCCGCGATCGATCTCGCGGTACACCAGAAATAAATACAAAATCCCCAGCAAGGTGTACAGACCCATGAAGCCGATCAGCGTGAACCATGCGCTCCCCACGGATACGAGCGGCGACGGGCCCTCCGATGTCCGCAGTATTCCGTAGACGAGCCACGGCTGGCGGCCGACCTCCGCAGTGATCCATCCTGCCATATTCGCGATGAATGGAAACGGCATCGCGAGCATAATCACCCAGAGCATCCCGCGGCGGCGAAAGAGCGCTTCGCGCCAGAGCAAAAAAGCGGCAATCACAAAAATGGCGATGAAAATTGTTCCGAGTCCCACCATGATGTGATAACTGTAATAAACCAATTCGATTGGATCAGGCCATGCGTCTCGTGGAAATTGCTCGAGGCCCTTTACCTCCGCCGTCCACGCTCGATACGTCAAAAAACTGAGTCCGCGTGGAATAGTCAGCGGATTATCCAGCCGCTGATTCGCCACGTCAGGCTGTCCCAGAATCGCGAGAGGGGCGCCCCGTTCCGTGTGGAACAATCCCTCCATCGCCGCGAGCGTTACCGGCTGATATCGCGCGATCATCACACCTTGTCCGTCACCTGTCGGATAAAGTTGGAGGATCGAGGCGATCACGCCCACGATCACGCCGACGCGCACGAACGTGCGGCCATAGTCTTCGTGCCGCCCGGCGAGAATATAAAATGCACCGATGGTCGCCATTACGAAGCAGCCCGTTTGCACCGCGCCTATCATCGTGTGCGGGTATTGCCAGAGAGTCCACGGATTCAGCAGCAAGCCCCAGAAACTTTTCAACTCGAATGTGCCGCTCGGGCCGAGCGAATATGCGACGGGATGTTGCATCCATGCGTCCGTCGCCACGATGAAATATCCGGAAAGCCACGAGCCCACAAAAATCATCATTGCAGAAAACCAGTGGCCGATTCTGCCAAGGCGTTTTTCACCGAACAAAAAAAGTCCCAGGAAGCTAGATTCGAGGAAAAATGAAAAAACGCCTTCCATCGCCAGCGTTTGTCCGATTACTCCGCCAGCTGCCTTTGAGAATGCCGACCAGTTCGTTCCGAACTGAAATTCCATGGGGATGCCGGTGACAACGCCGACGGCGAAGTTAATTCCGAACATCTTCGCCCAGAAACGCGCAGCGCGGTTGTAATGTTCGTTTCCGGTGCGAAGGGCCATCGTTTTCAGCACCACAATGAGTAGAGCCAGGCCCATCGTGATTTGCGGAAAAATATAATGGAACGTTATCGTAAAGGCGAATTGAAGGCGGTCAACGGCGAGCGCGCTTTGCACGGCGGCTCCTTAACACAGACGAATCATACAACGTATCTAAGGTACGGGGAACTTTCTTACCACCAGTAATCCTTTTCGCACTAGTAAGTCTGCGGGCATCGATAGAATCTCGTCCGGATCGGCAGAATCAACTGTCGACCCTCGCTAAATAGCCGTCGCTCATTTGGCAGTATAACGCCGCTGCACGTAGAAATTCCGTTCGCTCCTGTCTCATTGCGGGTGTATCGTCGGCAACTCAGAAGCTAAGTGAAATCTGCCAAGAGAATGCCAAAACCATTTCCAGCACGCTGCCACAGGCGAGCGGCAACCTCCGCTCGCTACTTCCCCAGTAGTGTTTCCTCCTAAAAAGCCGGAACCTCCGGCGCTCAAATAACTAGCGCCGGAGGCTCGAACCCGCAAGGTTTCTACAACTGGAACAGATCGCCTCTTGGCCTGCCTGAGTAGGGCTTAACCTGGTCGAGTGCCCTTCGATTCTGCGCAGATTGCAGCCACTGGTTGGCGGACCCCGAAGAGATCGATGAGCCTTTAGCGGCCGCCTTCGCATCCTATGTTCAGTATTGTTGGTAATGACGGAGGCTCCATATGCCTGTCATCCGTGCCTGCAGTCATTGCGGACAGAAGAACCGCATTCAAGCCAAAAATCTTGCCGACACTGGTTATTGCGGAAAATGTAAGTCGCCCTTGCCGCCAATTGCCGAACCTATCGCTGTCGATGAGACGTTATTTGATGAAATCGTTCAAAATGCTCGCGTTCCCGTGCTCGTGGATTTCTGGGCGGAGTGGTGCGGACCCTGTCGCCTTGCTGCCCCTGAAGTCGCGAGTACGGCTGCGGACATGGCGGGCAAGGCAGTCGTGTTAAAAGTCGACACGGAAAAATATCCTCAACTTGCCGGGCGCTTCGATGTTCGTGGCATACCCAACTTTGTTGTGCTCTCCGGTGGCCGCGTAGTAAAACAGCAGGCAGGCTTGGTAGGCCGCGACCAGATGGAGCGGTGGCTCAGTTCCGCCGCACCCACGAGGATGAGCGCCTAGAGCGGTGCTGCAACGAGTCGCAACTCGCCACAACTATGCCCTGTCCCGCTTCGAATGAAGCGTTCCGCTCGCAGCCTCACACTACAAATCCTTCTTCGACAGCTCTCAAGCGTGGTTACTAAACATTAAGCTTCCGCTAACTCTCAGGTATCACATGGATTGACTTGCTGGGCTGGCGGCACGTAAGGTAACTGGGCGGCGAAAAAACTTATGACCGACAAACCACAACGAGTTCGCAAAGCTGTCCTGCCGGCGGCGGGACTGGGCACACGATTTCTACCGGCGACCAAGGCGCAGCCCAAGGAAATGCTGCCTGTTGTTGACAAGCCGCTCATTCAATATGTGGTGGAAGAATGCGTGGCTTCGGGGATCGAGAACATCATCATTGTTACCGGTCGCGGGAAAAATGCGATTGAAGATCACTTCGATTCCTCGCCGGAACTGGAAAGTTTTCTGGAGAGCAAGGGCAAGTCGGATCTGGCTGAACTCGTTCACAACATCGGCAACATGGTGCATTTCAGTTATACGCGGCAGAAAGAGCCGCTGGGCCTCGGACACGCCGTGCTGGTCGCAAGAGAGTTGGTTGGCAATGAGCCATTTGCCGTGCTGTTGGGCGATGTGATCATTCCCGGCTCGCGACCCGCGACGCAGCAACTGGTGGAAGTGTTCGAGGCTACCGGTAAAGGTGCGATCACCGTCGAAGAAATACCCCGCGAAAAAACCGGATTGTACGGCATCGTGGACGTCGAACCAGCGGGAGATTCGCGCTGGGGCAAACGGCTCATGAAAATTCGCGATCTGGTGGAGAAACCGAGTCCGTCCGAGGCGCCTTCTAACCTGGCCGTTACCGGGCGGTACCTTTTGCCGCCGGAAGTTTTCGATTGTCTGGAGCGGACCCAGCCTGGACGGGGCGGCGAGATTCAATTGACCGATGGATTGCGTTTGCTAGCAAAGGAAACCGGGCTGTACGCCCATGTTTTCGACGGGAAATCGTACGATGCCGGCGACAAATTGGGTTTTCTGAAGGCCACCGTGGAAATCGGGCTGGAAAACCAGGAGTTTGGCGGAGATTTCCGGGAATATCTGCGGTCGCTCAAGCTGTAAAGTGGCAAGGAGTTGATTAGTTCTCGCTACTTCCAGGAAGGTAAACCCGCACCCTTCACAAAAAACGTGAAGAGTGCGGCACCCAACATTTCATCCCTCGACGGCGTCATTCCGTGAGAAGCGAGGAATACCTCTTGAATTAATTTTTCTCAACCTGTTAAGCCGCGTCTTGCAAAATCAGCGATGGGCTCTTTCGATTCTTGCTATTTATTTTAATTCACGGAGATCATTTTTCTTTGGAAGCGGCGAGCTTCTTTGATTCCCTTGAGGAATCTGATTTGGAATCGGATTTCGAGGATTTTTCGGACTTCTCTGACTTCTCGGATTTTTCCGATTTCTCGGACTTTTCGGATTTCTCGGATTTCTGGCCGTCTCCGCCCGAGGTTTTCCTTCCGTAATCGGTGACGTACCAACCGCTGCCCTTGAACTGGATTGCGGGAGCAGTGAGCACGGATTCTACTTTGCCGCCACAGTGCGGACATTTTTTCAGGTGGGGGCCGTTCAAATTTTCGATCTTATCGGTGTGACGATCGCACTTCAGGCAACGGTACTCGTAGAGCGGCAATTCGTGTCTCCTCCAGCTTAGTGATGATCCATTTATCTTATCACGCTGCGCAACTTCTCCCATGTTCGTAAGGCCTAGTAGGACAGACACTCTTGTCTGTCCAGTTTCGCGCAGGTACAACACAAGCCGGACAGGCAAAAGCGCCTGTCCCACCAAACCCGCGCGGCCTGCGTGGTAAACTCGGCGTCTGGAACTGACCATGAACATGAAAACTGAACGCGAAGCCGGGACGGGGTGCCTGTACCTGGTGGCTACACCGATTGGAAATCTGGAAGACATTACCCTGCGTGCTGTACGAATTCTGAAGGAGGCGGACGTCATCGCCTGCGAAGACACGCGGCAGACGCAGAAGCTTCTGCAGCATTACGGGATTCGCAAGGAAATGGTCAGTTACCACGAACATAATGAATTGACGCGGTCGCCGGAATTGGTGATTGAACTCGAGCAGGGCGCCAAGGTTGCTCTCGTGAGCGATGCGGGTACGCCGGGAATATCCGACCCTGGGCATCGCCTGGTGACGCTCTGCCTGCGTCACCAGATTCCCGTAGTGCCCATTCCCGGGCCCTCGGCATTGGTTGCGGCGCTGGTAGCTTCCGGGCTGCCAACGGATGAGTTCTTGTTCGTGGGTTTTTTGCCGCCGCGCCATGGAGCGCGAAGAAAAGCGCTCGATGCATTGAAGGCGGAATCGCGAACGCTGATTTTTTACGAGGCGCCGCACCGGGTTGTCGAAGCGCTCGCCGATGCCGCGGACATTCTGGGGCCTCGCCCGGCGGTGATCGCGCGGGAAGTGACGAAGATGCATGAGGAATTTCTTCGAGGCCCGCTCCCTGAGTTGCTCGAAATTGCGCGTAAACGAGCGCCGCGAGGTGAAATTACGCTGCTGATCGGGGCCGGCGATCCACAGGCGCAGCAGCAGGCGGAGCCAGGCGTGTCACTCAAGCAGCGAGTCGAACAACTCGAGACTGAGGCAGGAGTTGATCGCAAAGCGGCGCTCAAGCAGGCGGCACGCGAACGTGGGCTGGGAAAACGCGAGGCGTACAAGCAGCTGTTGCTGGACCGCTAATGTCAGGCTCTTGAAAAATCAACCGAGGATGCCGGAATTTGAAATCTGAGATTTGAAATTTTAAAGTTCAGAGCAACTCGCCTGAAGATGCTGCGGAGACCGTACATGTTTCCGGCGGGCTCCAAGTAGAGCCCGCACCCGTTTCCGGCGGGCTCTGAGTAGAGACCGCGACCGTTTCCGGCGGGCTCCTCTTCAATACTCAGGGTGAACACGTAGCGCTCGCACTCGTCGGAGTGACAGTGTCGGCAAAAAAGGAATCCACTCGGTCGAGAATTTCCGCGGACGTGCGGGCTGTATGAACGTTCCGGCGCAATTCGCTGCCGTTACGAACTCCGTGGGTGAACCAGCAGGCGAATTGTTTCATCTTGCCGATGGCGTCGGGCCATTCGGTGTCCACCAGATTGCGGAAGTAGGTGGAGAGCAATTCGTAGCGGTCCCTTTCCGTGGGTTCAACGCACGACCCGGTTTCCACATACTGAGCAATTTGACGGAAAATCCAGGGATTGGTCGACGCGGCGCGGCCAATCATTACGGCATCACAGCCCGTTTCACGGACCATTCTCGCGGCGTCTTCGGGGGAGTTGATATCGCCGTTGCCGATCACCGGAATCGAGACCGCCTGTTTCACTGCACGAATAATATTCCAATCGGCGCTTCCTGTGTAAGCCTGCAGGCGCGTGCGAGGATGAACGGCGATTCCCTCGATGCCGATTTGCTCGGCCATGCGCGCTACTTCCACCGCGACGATGCTGGTTTCATCCCATCCGGCGCGGATTTTTATGGTCAGCGGAATGGTCACAGCCGCGCGCACCGAGCGCAACACTTGTTCGAGCGCTTTCAAGTCACGTAACAGGCCCGAGCCGCCGCACTTGACCACTTTTTTTGCCGGACATCCGAGGTTGATATCTACGAAATCGAAGCCGAGTTGCTCGACCATGCTCGCTGCGCTCGCCATCACCTTCGGGTCCGCGCCGAACAATTGTCCGGTAATCGGATGTTCGTCCGGCTCAAAAAAAAGATAGCGCGAAGTGCGCGCGGCGTTGCGCGTGATGCATTCGGCGCTGGTGAATTCGGTCATGATCAGGCCGCAGCCGCCGAGGCCGCGAATCATGCGGCGAAAAACGGTGTCCGTCACGCCGGCCATTGGTGCGAGTACCGTTGCCGGAGCGATGTGCGTATCACGAATTGTGAATTTTGCGGGTAGCATTTTTCCGGCGGGCTGCAAGTACAGCCCGCACCCGGTTCTACAGTAAAGTCTTGTCCCGTTGTCGAGTTACTGATTGTTTATCGGACGTATCCGCTGTGTCAACCGGGGCGCGCGCGGGCAAATCTGGCGGTGATGCAGGCTCACTGCGAACTTGATTCGCGGCGAGCGGCGCATCATTCCGGGGCGCGACGATCTGCGTTGGCGCAGGAGCGCTTGAGCGAGATGCTCGGCGTGCGGCTGCGAGGTGTGCGGCAAGCGCTTCAGGAGAGCCGTCAAAAAATCCGGTGACGATTTTCTCAACCGCGCTGACGCGTGCTTCATTGGCGCTCAGATTTGCCTGATAACGATAGGCGCGTCCGACTCTGCGGCGCGTCACGATGCCCTTGTGCGCCAGGCGATCCAT